>NZ_NPKW01000127.1:0-36132 GCF_002265885.1 Vibrio sp. 03_296 | reverse complement strand
TTGAAGAGACGAACAGGGTCAACAGGTGGACGCCCATTATCTTTACAATAAAGATGAGCGACTTCATCACGAATGAATTCAAAGTCGATAGCATTATCGATTTTGCGCACTAAATGGTCTTTAGGAACTAACTGTTCCATCGTCACCATTTCCAGTTCGTATTGTTGCGGGGTGGGTTCTTGAAGCATATCGGAGTATCCATATTTCGATACCCCTATTAGATCAAAGGTCTAGCTCGAAAGCTAGACCTTTGTCAGCAGTCTGAGGCTCCATTGGAGCCTTTTTTCTTGTCTAAAACAGGTGTATTTAGGGGAAACTTAACTCATCATGTAAGCGATAACCGCACCAGCCACGACAAGACAACCTCCAATGCGGCGTAACTGATTATCGGGTTGCTCACTTAATTGTGCCACCATATTTCGCCACCCTCTCGGAGCCAGCAATGGCCCCAATCCTTCCACAATCAGTACCAGCCCAAGCGCCAACCAAAGTGAGTTCGACATTGCATAAATCCGCAGTGAAAATAAAGTGAAATATTATCAGTGATATGATGGTGGCAAAAGTGGCCGTGCTGAGGAATGACTGAAAGGAAGGGATCGCTGTGCACAAAAAATGACTGCAAGATGCCTAATTCGGTGCTAGAATCCTTTTTTAACTATCAATCAGACTTGGAAAGATGGCAAATAACGTAGTCGTTCTGGGCACCCAATGGGGTGACGAAGGTAAAGGTAAAATCGTTGACCTTTTGACTGAAGATGCAAAGTATGTGGTTCGCTACCAAGGCGGTCACAATGCTGGTCACACACTCGTAATCGACGGTGTTAAAACCGTACTTCACTTAATTCCATCAGGTATCCTACGTGATAACGTAAAATGTGTTATCGGTAACGGTGTAGTACTTTCACCTGAAGCGCTAATTAAAGAAATGAAACCTCTTGAGGAGCGCGGTATTCCAGTTCGCGAACGCCTATTCATTTCTGAAGCTTGTCCTCTCATTCTTCCTTACCATGTTGCTATGGACCAAGCTCGCGAAATTGCTCGCGGTAAAAAAGCTATCGGTACAACAGGCCGTGGTATTGGTCCTGCATACGAAGATAAAGTGGCTCGCCGCGGTCTACGTGTTGGCGACCTATTTGATATGGAAGCGTTTGCAGAAAAACTAAAAGAAGTAATGGAGTTCCATAACTTCCAACTAGTTAACTTCTACAAAGCAGAAGCAGTAAGCTATGAAGAAGTGCTTGAGCAAGCGAAAGGCTATGCAGAGCTACTGACTTCAATGGTTATCGACGTTACTGACGAACTAGACGCAGCACGCAAGCGCGACGACAAAATCATGTTCGAAGGTGCTCAGGGTACACTGCTAGACATCGACCACGGCACTTACCCATACGTAACCTCTTCTAACACAACCGCTGGTGGTGTTGCGGCAGGTTCTGGTTTTGGTCCTCGTTACCTTGGCTATATCCTAGGTATTGCAAAAGCTTACTGTACTCGCGTAGGTGCTGGTCCATTCCCAACTGAGCTTTACGATGGTCAAGAAAAGCAAGATCCAGTGGGTAAACACCTAGGTACTGTTGGTCACGAGTTTGGTGCAACAACGGGTCGTCTACGTCGTACTGGCTGGTTTGACGCTGTTGCAATGCGCCGCGCAATCCAAATCAACTCTGTATCAGGTTTCTGTCTAACCAAACTTGATGTTCTAGATGGTTTGAAAGAACTGAAAATCTGTACTGGTTACCAAATGGAAGATGGTTCTGTTCTCGAAGTTTCTCCAATGGCGGCAGAAGCGTTTGAGAAAGTGACGCCAATCTACGAAACCATGCCTGGTTGGTCTGAGAACACCTTTGGTGCCAAATCTCTAGAAGATCTACCACAAGCGGCGATCAACTACATCAAGCGTATTGAAGAGTTGACTGGCGTACCAGTAGACATCATTTCTACAGGTCCAGATCGCAACGAAACGATCGTTAAGGTTCATCCATTCGAATCTTAATCGCGATATACGTGACAACGAAACCGGCCTCTTGGCCGGTTTTTTGTATTCTCTAATGGGAGTCATTTTCCACTGCACTCAAGCTGGTGAAAAACTATACTAGCTATGGCAAGCTATTGCCGATAAGCGGCAATTTTTGTCTAAAGCTAAGCGGTCTTTTGCCGATAATGTTATCAAGCCTGTGATTTCAAAGAGACGCGTTGGCTGAGGATAAACATTAAAGAGTGATGAATATGAGATTACGAACAGTAGCTGCTTCGCTACTGTTGGTGTTGAGTGCTCCTTTTTCTAAAGCGAATGTCGCAGAAGTCGGAGCGCCCGTACCGATTTATACCGAAGCAGAGCTTATTAAGCTGATTGAGCAAAATAAGCACCTTGAACGTGTGCGCGCGGATAACTGCCAGCTGGTGGAAGATATCGTGGCGCGGGCAACGAGAATTAACCTACCAGCGTACGAGTTCCTCTATGGCGATATGCTGGCGTGGGGAGTTTGTGTGGAGCAAGATGTCGAACTCGGGCTCTACTACATGGAAAACTCAGCTCACCAAGGGTTACCGGCTGCATTAGAGCAGTTGGGGCGCTACTATTCACGTGGTACCTTAGTACAACAAGACAAAGAAAGAGCGATTCCCTACCTTCGCGAAGCGGCGGCCATGGGTAACCTGAATGCACGTATCCATCTTGCTGAACTGCTGCTGCGTGATTATGGCAGCCCTTTGGATTACGAAGATGCCTATCGCTGGCTCTACAACTCAGTCACTGCTGACCAACGTCAGCACCAACGAATTTCAATGCTGCGCCAAGGTTTAGAGCAGCGCATGCCAGAGAATATTATCGCCCGAGCAAAAAGGCGAGATACGTTCTGGTAATACCTTGTCATCACTCTCTCTTTGAATGCCAAAGCCCACCAACTCGGTGGGCTTTTGTGTCTTATGTGGTTGAGTTCACCGAACCTTGTCGTACTCTAGTACTAAACCACTTTGTGAGGGCCAAAACATTCGTAGTGGAACTGTTGTTCAGGCACTCCCATCTCAAGCAATTGTTTGGCGATGAACTGCATAAAGCCAACAGGGCCGCAGAAGTACACTTGCACATCAGCTTGTTTGAGGACGGTTTCAATCTCATGCAGGTTTACCCATCCACTGAATTGGAAATCGTCACCGATCTTATCGTCTGAGTTTGGTTGGTTGTACCAAACTAATGAATTGAAATGCGTATGCGCTTCAACCAATTGTTTGACGTGTTGTTTAAATGCGTGTTGTTGGCCATTTTCAGTTGCATGAATCCAAGTCACCGGCGCTTGATGCTCGGTTAGGCTTTCAAGCATAGAAAGTGTTGGCGTGAGGCCGACACCCGCAGAGATAAGCACGACTGGTGCCGTTGGCGCGGCATTAAGGAAAAAGTCACCGGCTGGCGCTGTGAGTTTGACTTTGTTGCCAACGTCGAGATGATCGTGCAGATAGCTCGAGACTCGGCCGCCTTCTTCACGTTTCACCGAAATGCGATAGCAATCAGGGCGTACAGAAGACGACAAGCTGTATTGGCGAATTTCTTGATTTTCAAACTGCTCATCGTTGATGTAAATTCCCAAGTATTGGCCTGGTTTGAAGCTAACGACAGCGCCACCATCGACGGGCTTAAAGACAAAGCTACAGATGTGCGCACTCTCGTATCGTTTTTCGATCAGTTCAAATTCACGTAAGCCACGCCAGCCGCCGGTCTGTGATTCGTTGTCTTGATAAATTTGCTCTTCTCGCTGAATGAAGACATTCGCCAGCACACCATAAGCTTCAGCCCAGGCGTCGAGCACGGCTTGCCCCGGAGCGAAAAGTTCATCGATGGTTGCCAACAAGTGACCACCGACAATTTGATATTGATCGGCAGTGATCAAAAAGCTGGAGTGCTTGTGAGCGATTTTTTCCACCGCACCTAAGAGTGCAGGTAGATTGTCTATGTTGCTGGCATAGGCGCAGATGGCGTTGAACAACGCTTCTCGTTGGTCACCATTGCGTTGGTTACTCATGTTAAAGATATCTTTGAGTTCAGGATTGTGCTCAAACATACGCTGGTAGAAATGGGCGGTCAGTTTTGGTCCTGTTTCTGCTAACAGAGGGGCGGTCGATTTGACAATGTTAATGGTGTTTTCGCTGAGCATAGCGGGCTTCCTATTAGGATGATTTGTCTAATTTTAAGTTGCATCTGTAATGCATGTTTAAAGTTGTATCTCAAATGTATCTTTCAATCAAGAAAAGTTTTAGACTTTCTTCACCATAGAGGAGCCCACCATGCAACTGACGAGCTTTACTGATTACGCCTTGCGCACCCTGATTTATCTCGCGTCGTTGCCGGATAATGAACAGACCAATATCACCGATGTGACCGAGCTATTTGGTGTTTCACGTAACCATATGGTCAAGGTGATCAACCGTTTGGGGCAGTTAAACTACATCCAAACCGTAAGAGGAAAAAATGGAGGTATTCGCTTGAATCGTCCGGCGAAGACGATTTTAGTTGGCGAGGTTGTGCGAGATTTGGAACCGTTGGATCTTGTCAATTGCTCGGTGGAGTTCTGCCACATCACGCCCGCATGCCGTTTGAAGGAGCGCTTATATCGTGCGAAGTTGGCATTTTTGGCGGAGTTGGATGACTGCTCGATCGCTGATCTGTTGGATGACAATGCAGAGCTCCTGATCTTGCTGCAAAAAGCTTAGCTTCCGTTGCCAGTATGCCCTATCCAAAGAGAGAGCATACTGTTGTTGCCAATGTCGGGGGAGTTAACGAATCTCTTCGCCAGAGTCGAGCACGGTTTTACGGACGATGTCAGTAAAGGCCAATGCTTCTTGGCGAATCTGTTCTTCATTCACCGTGTTGATTTGACGCTCTTGCATGATCAGCTTGCCATCAACAATGGCATGGCGCACATTGCCGCTGTTGGCTGAGTAAACCAAAGCAGAGTATGGGTTGTATACGGGCACCATGTTTGGCGCTTTGGTATCGATAACGATGATGTCTGCCAGTTTTCCGACTTCAAGAGAACCAATTTTATCTTCCATGTGCAGCGCTTTTGCTGCGCCCATGGTCGCCATATCGATCACTTTTAGTGGTGGCATGGCCGCACGATCGTGATTGACCAGTTTGTGGACTTTCGCCACTTGGTTGAACTCATCAATGGTGCTGAGCGTGTTGCCCGACATTGGACCATCGGTACCCAAACCAATACGCACGTTTTCGTCGTACATTTTGAGCGCTGGGGCGACGCCTTTGGCAGATTTAATGTTGGCACTCATGTTATGAGCCACGCCCATATCTGCTTGCTTCACTAACTCAATGTCTTTGTCGTCGACCAAAATCATGTGAGCGCCGACGAGGTTGGCATTCAATGCGCCGATTTGATGCATGTACTGCACCGGTGATAGACCGTTTGAGCGTTCAGCAATCTTTTCTTGCTCACGGGTGGATTCGGCTAAGTGAATCAAAACAGGTACGTTCTTTTCTAGCGAGAGCTTCGCAATTTTCTGTAGCGTTTCTGTGGTGTTAGTGTAGGGCGCGTGCGGTGCAAACGCTGGGGTAATTCTTGGGTGATCTTGGTATTGGTCGATAAAGTTCAGAGCGTATTGAATGCCTTCATCTGCGTTTTTTGCATCGGCGACAGGAAACTGAATCACACTCTGGCCAAGCACGGCACGCATACCAATTTGGTCGACCGTTTTCGCCACTTCGTCTTCGAAGTAATACATATCTGCGTAGGTCGTTACGCCGCCTTTGAGCATTTCAACGTTCCCCAAATTTGCGCCGATGCGAACCATATCGCGTGACACCAGTTTGGCTTCTAATGGGAAAATGTAGCGATGCAGGCGGTCTGGCACATCGTCACCTAACGAGCGAAATACCGTCATCGAAACATGCGTATGCGTGTTGATTAAGCCCGGCATCACGATGTCACCATCGACATCAAGCACTTGTTTTGCTTGATACTGCTTTGCCACATCCGCATCACCCACCGCGATGATTTTGTTCTCTTTTACCACTACAGTGCCGTTTTGATACACCACTTTGTCTTGGTTCATGGTGAGGATCATGGCATCGGTGATCATAAGATCTGCAGGTTGCGCGGCAGAACTCATGGATGAAAACAGGCTCATGCCTGCAATGGCAGCAGCAATTACGTTACGTTTCAGCATTCTATTTTCCTTGGAACAGGCATCGGTATAGTTTGCCGCGATAGTAAGAGATCCATGATGAATTGCAAACGTTTGCTCTTCGGTTTGCATACTTCTGTGATCTTGGCACGGAGATGTAAACGAATCAGAAGAATGATGAAAAACTATGAAAAATAAGTGTTAATTTGCTGAAACTGCGACGCGTGGCTGTAGCTTATGAGCAGAGTCAGATATACTACAACCATACCTTCCTTGCTAAATAGGCGTGCCTATGTCAGACGTTATTCAAAACGATCCTTTTGCTGATCGTGAATCAGAAAATTACGAAAATCCCATTCCAAGTCGTGAGTTTATTTTAGAGTTTCTCGAACAAGCTGGCGTACCGATGAATCGCAATGATTTGTTCGAAGCACTGCAGTTAAAAGACGAAGATCAATATGAAGGGCTAAGACGCCGTTTGCGTGCAATGGAGCGCGATGGGCAGCTCGTCTTTACTCGTCGTCAATGCTATGCCTTACCTGAAAAATTGGAAATGATTAAAGGGTACGTGATTGGTCACAAAGACGGCCACGGTTGGGTAAGACCAGAAGGCAGCGTTAGCAAAGACGATGACATTCTGCTGCCTCATCATCAGATGAAGACCTTGATTCATGGCGATTTCGTTTTGGTGCAACCGACGGACAACAGCAAGCGCGGCCGCAGGGAAGGACGTTTAGTGCGAGTGTTGGAAGAGCGCAAAGCACAAATCGTTGGGCGTTTTTTCCTTGAGTACGGCTATTCCTATGTCGTGGCCGACGACTCACGCATCAGCCACGATATCCTGATCCCAAATGAACACAAAGCGGGGGCTCGTATGGGCAACGTGGTGGTGATTGAAATCACTGACCGTGGTGCTCGCTCACGCAGCATGATGGGTAAAGTCGTGGAAGTACTGGGCGAAAATATGGCGCCGGGCATGGAAACGCAAATTGCCATTCGTACACACCAAATCCCTCATGAGTGGCCAGAAGAAGTCGATAAGCAGATCGCGAACTTAGGCGAAGAAGTGCCTGAAGAAGCGAAGGTTGGTCGCGTGGACTTACGTCAACTGCCGCTGGTCACCATCGATGGCGAGGACGCTCGTGACTTTGACGATGCGGTCTATTGTGAGAAGAAAAAAGGCGGCGGCTGGCGCTTATGGGTGGCGATTGCGGATGTGAGCTACTACGTTCGCCCTGACTCGGCGCTCGACAAAGAAGCGATCAACCGCGGTAACTCGGTTTACTTCCCATCTCAAGTCGTTCCTATGTTGCCAGAAGTGCTGTCCAATGGCCTCTGTTCGTTGAATCCTCAAGTGGATCGCTTGTGTATGGTGTGCGAAATGACCATTTCAGATAGCGGTAAGCTGTCAGGTTACAAGCACTATGAAGCGGTGATGAATTCCCACGCCCGCTTAACTTACACCAAAGTCAGCCAAATTCTGGAAGGGGATGAAGAGCTGCGTGATCGTTATGCGCCATTGGTGCCGCACCTTGAAGAGTTGCATGCGATGTACAAGGTGCTAAAAGAAGCGCGTGATCAGCGTGGGGCGATTGAATTTGAAACGGTGGAAACCAAGTTCATCTTTAACGCTGAGCGTAAGATTGACCGCATTGAGCCTGTGATTCGCAATGATGCCCACAAGATCATCGAAGAATGTATGATCATGGCCAACATTGCCTCTGCCTCGCTGGTGGAAAAAGCCAAAGAGCCTGCGCTCTATCGTATTCACGAATCGCCAGGGGAGCTTCGTTTGCAAGGTTTCCGTGATTTCTTGGGTGAATTAGGTTTAGATCTGAAAGGGGGCTTGGAGCCATCACCGACAGATTATGCGGATTTGGTGAAGCAAATTGGTGAACGTGCCGATAAAGAGCTGATCCAGACTATGTTACTGCGCTCAATGAAGCAAGCGGTGTACAACGCAGATAACGCTGGTCACTTTGGTTTGGCGTTGCAGCGCTACGCGCATTTCACCTCGCCCATTCGTCGTTATCCGGATTTGCTGTTGCATCGAGCAATTAAATACCTGATCGCCAAAGAGAAAGGTCAGAATCAAGACCGCTGGACCCCAACGGGTGGCTTCCATTATTCATTCGATGACATGGATTTCTATGGCGAGCAGTGTTCAATGACCGAGCGCCGCGCCGATGACGCCACACGCGATGTTGCCGATTGGCTCAAATGTGAATACATGCAAGATCATGTGGGTGATGAACTCGATGGGGTGATTGCCAATGTCACCAGTTTTGGTTTCTTTGTTCGTCTGACGGAATTGCACATCGATGGTTTGGTGCACATTTCGACGCTGGCCAATGACTACTATCAATTTGATCCGATTGGTCAACGACTTATCGGTGAAAGCTTTGGTCACATTTACCGTTTAGGCGACGCCGTCAAAGTGAAAGTGCTGGCGGTGAACTTAAATGATAAGCAAATTGACTTTGAATTGGTGGGAACAAGCCGTAAGCTACGCGGCGAAGGCAAAACCGCGAAGAAGCGCGTCGCGGAAGCAAAAGAGAAAGCCAAAGCGAAGAAAAAAGGTGTCGCTCGAGCATCGAAAGCGCCAATGCGTCACGAACCTGTCGTCGAACCGACCAAACGTCCGGAAGAGAAAGACGGCAAGAAAAAGAAAGTGAAAAAAGCGCAGAAGAAAAAACCACACAGTAAACCGAAGAAAGCCAAGCGCAGCCAAAACGCAGCGGAGTAAGCGGTCTGGTATCTTCTACGAGTAAACAGGTTAACCCATGAGTAATGAATTTATTTACGGCATCCATGCTGTAAGAGCCGTTCTGGACAAAGAGCCAGAGCGTTTTATTGAAGCCTATGTGCTAAAAGGGCGTCAGGATGACAGACTGATGCCGATCCTCAATGAACTGCAAATGGTGGGCGTGTCACTGCAACAGATGACACGCAAAACCCTAGATGACAAAGCGCACGGCGCAAACCATCAGGGCATCATTGCACGGGTAAAACCGGCTAAGCAGCTGAATGAGAACGATCTGGATGACATCTTGGCCAAGCATGCTTCGCCACTGTTGCTGATTCTGGATGGTGTAACCGACCCACACAACCTTGGCGCATGTCTGCGTAATGCCGATGCCGCGGGTGTGGCGGCGGTGATTGTACCGAAAGACAAGTCAGCACCGATGACCGCGACCGTCAGTAAAGTGGCGTGTGGCGCAGCAGAAACGGTGCCTTTGGTGCGCGTGACCAACTTGGCGCGCACCATGCGTCATCTGCAAGAGCAAGGTATTTGGATTGTGGGTACGGCGGGTGAAGCAACGCACGATATCTATCAAGCGAAGCTGACGGGCTCTTTGGCCATAGTGATGGGCGCAGAAGGGGATGGCATGCGCCGTTTAACCCGTGAAACCTGTGATGACCTGATCAAAATCCCAATGGCAGGAGCGGTTTCTAGCCTTAATGTTTCCGTGGCCTCAGGCATCTGTTTGTTTGAAGCGGTGCGTCAGAGACTGGCATCACAATAACCACTTCGGTATAGTGAGCGGATGAAATTGAACACAAGGATGGCAATGACCATCCTTTGTTTTTAGTGAGCCAAGTTTAGTGAGCCAAGTAGTGATGACTCAACAAGAGATAAAATTAATCGCCTTCGACCTTGATGGCACCTTGTTAGACAGTGTGCCAGATTTGGCCGTAGCGGCGGATCAAGCAACACGTGCGGTCGGCTTTCCGGGGGTAACCGAGCTGCAAGTTCGCGATTACGTCGGTAATGGCGCCGATATCCTGATTGGTCGTGCTCTGAGCCAAAGCTTAACCATCAACCCAGAGTTGAGTGATGAGTTGAGAACTGAGGTGCGTGAGCTGTTTGATGATTTCTATCAGCAAACTGGCCATAAGCTTAGCCACCTCTATCCAACGGTGAAAGAAACGCTGAAAGCGCTGCACCAAGCGGGCTTCACCTTAGCGTTGGTGACCAACAAACCCAGCAAGTTTGTACCGGATGTGTTGCAGCAGCACGGCATTGCCGACTACTTTGTCGATGTGCTTGGTGGTGATTCATTCCCAGAGAAGAAACCCAACCCAATCGCACTCAATTGGCTAATGGAAAAACACCAGATTCAGCCAACCGAGATGTTGATGGTGGGCGACTCTAAGAACGATATTCTGGCAGCCAAAAACGCGGGTTGTGCCTCGTTTGGTTTAACCTATGGCTACAACCATGGCGAACCCATTTCCGCCTCTAAGCCGGATTTCGTTGCCGATAGCTTAGCGCAATTGCTTGATGTGGTGCTCGTTTCTGCTTGAAGTGCGATTCGTCTCCGCTCAATGCGGTGAAAACCACTAGAAAAATACTCGCTAATGAGTACACTGAGAAAACCGTGCGCTGAGTCTGCACGGTTTTTCATTTATTTAGATTAAGAAGTCAAAGGAATCATCCCCATGAGCAAACCCATCGTATTGAGTGGTGTTCAACCGTCAGGTGAACTAAGTATCGGTAACTACTTGGGTGCTCTACGTCAATGGCAACAGATGCAAGACGACTATGATTGCCAATACTGTGTGGTAGATCTTCATGCGATTACGGTTCGTCAAGATCCAAAAGCGCTGCATGAAGCGACCCTCGATGCATTGGCCATTTGTCTCGCAGTTGGTGTTGATCCGAAGAAGAGCACGCTATTTGTTCAGTCACATGTACCAGAGCATGCTCAACTTGGTTGGCTTCTTAACTGTTATACCCAAATGGGTGAATTGAGCCGTATGACTCAGTTCAAAGACAAATCAGCCCGTTACGCCAACGATGTTAACGTTGGTTTGTTTGGTTACCCAGTGTTGATGGCGGCAGACATCCTCCTTTACGGTGCACACCAAGTACCCGTGGGCAGCGATCAGAAGCAGCACTTGGAACTGGCACGCGATATCGCGACCCGTTTCAACAACATCTATTCGCCAGAAAACCCAATTTTTACCATTCCTGAGCCGTACATTCCAACGGTTAACGCTCGTGTTATGAGCCTACAGGATGCGACGAAAAAGATGTCGAAATCGGATGATAACCGTAAGAACGTCATCACTCTGCTTGAAGACCCGAAATCGATCATCAAAAAGATCAACAAAGCGCAAACTGATACCGAAACTCCGCCACGCATTGCGCACGATTGGGATAATAAAGCGGGCATTTCCAACCTGATGGGACTGTACTCTGCGGCGACGGGCATGAGCTTTGAAGAGATTGAAGCCAAGTACCAAGGCGTAGAAATGTATGGTCCATTCAAGAAGGATGTCGGTGAAGCATTGGTGGCGATGCTCGAGCCGATTCAAGCGGAATATCACCGTATTCGTGAAGACCGTGGCTACATGAACGAAGTGATGCGCCAAGGGGCAGACAAAGCTTCAGCACGCGCAGCGGAAACGCTAAAGAAAGTATACGAAGTGGTTGGCTTTGTTGGTCGCCCTTAATTCGGACATATTTTTTGACTATTTTAAGGTCGCCATTAGGCGACCTTTTTTATTATTATAAATTCACTAATTTATATATTGCTAATATAAGTTGTGTTTCATATCACATCTCAATAGTTGCAACTGAGTTCTAGCTCTAATTTATTTAAATTTATTTCATATTATTTATATTGATTCTTTTATCTGTTGAAAATATAAATCAGCCCATATTAATAGTTTTATAATTGTGAAACATTTCGCATTTAGACTGCATCTCACTTTTCTTTTTTCACCAAATAGAGACATTACTCTAGTTTATTAATGTACTGGTTAAACCCCAACCGTTGTCGCCTTCAGATAAGGTGACTGGCTTTGTGCGCCCAAAATTTGACCGATATCTATTTCGTTGGCCAATCACTGAAATAACAGAGCCCTGTTTAACCGATACAAACAAATTCCCAAATTGGATATCGAGATACAAGGAAATAGCAATGTTGAAACGAAATGCAGTGGCAATGGCGATCTCCTCGCTATTGATGGCGTCCGCAGCGCAAGCCGCCACCATCTACGAAAATGAGAATGGAGACTATCTCAAGCTGTATGGTGAGGTGGGTGTGGGTGGCCACATTGGTGCGAACTTTGAGTATGGTGAGTTTTACACCGACGAGAAAAGCTACATTGATGACTCGTTCGCAACCATGGGTGTGCGTGGCAAGAATGGCCGAATGCACTATCGCTTAGAGTTGGATTATGAGCGCGAAAACTGGCAATACGGATCGGGTGATTTAGTCCTGAGCATCGATAAATTGTTCCTCGGCTATGACTTGCTGGAAAGCAACGATTTCAACCAATACATCGAAGTGGGCTTAACCGATACCGCCTTTGACGACTACGACAAATGGGGTGACTTCACGTTTGATACCACGGTAGAAACTGGTGAAGCGGGTGACCAAGACGTGACCATTAAATACGAAGGTCGTTTCTTCTCGGACATCAAAGTGGGTGCGTCTTACACCTACGGTGGTAAATCGTCATCGGGCTCTGAGCTAGGCGATATCGTTAATGGTTACTTGGGTTACTTTGGTGAGCGCTTCTCTGCGGTGGTTGGTCTAGAAGGCCGTGGTGGCTCTGATGGTAAGTCGAAATACGGTGAACAGCAGCTGCTTGGTTTTGGTGCGCGCTTTGCGGTAACAGAGGCGATCCATTTAGGCTTTAACGCCTTCCTTGAGAAAGAAGACATTGCTCAAGATAAAACCTTGGTCTCAACCGATCCGACAACAGGTGAGAAAAGCTACGTTTACAACAATTTCCAAACGGAAGAAAACAAAGGTGCGCTTGTGTCGGCTAAGTACATCTTTACCCCTCAGTGGGAGTTCACCGCATCGTACAACTTCGAACAGTACGAGAAGTGGGATAACACCAGCGATGTTTGGGATGGTAAAGACAACAGCTGGGGTAAAGAGCGAGTTTGGGGCACCTTGGGTGTGAACTACAAACCAACCAAGTCAACCGTGATTGCATTGGAAATGAACACGGGTGAAGCGGCACAAGATGCGTATGCATACGCACGTGTGTACTTCTAATCGGTCAGAGAGGATTTAGGGAAATGAACAAAAAAATGACTTTGCTTGCTGGTGCGATTAGTAGCGTGTTAAGTGGCGCAGCGCTGGCAGATATTAATGACATCATCATCACTGAGTATGTTGAAGGTTCAGCGAGTAACAAAGCGGTAGAAATCAGTAATATTGGTACAAGCAATCACACTTTTGATGGCACGCTATCACTGTATTATTCGTCTTATAAAAATGTTATCAAGAATTCAAAAGGTCAGAATGTACTTGAAGGCATCACTTTAGCACCAGGAAAAAGTATCGTGGTTGTTAATGGTGATTCAAGTACAGAGCTTCGCCAGTACGTAGAGCGCCTCGGTGGTAAGGATGCTCTTGTTGTCGCTGGTACTTACGATCAAGTTCAGCATTCAGCAATGAATTTTAATGGTGATGATGCGGTTTGGCTAGGTGTTGGCTCCGATGCTTCTGGCGTTAAAGATATTTTTGGTAACTATGGGCATAGTGGCGACAAGATCTGGGCTGATCAAACCATGCGCCGTAAGTCAGGATCTAAACCATCTACGACTTACCAAGAGGCGGAGTGGGAGAAACTGAGTATCAATGCCTTTGGTGGTTTAGGGCATCCAACGGATGTGAACGATGAGCCACTTCCTCCTCCTCCAGCAAATCTTCCTTGTACTGATGCTGAGGGCACAGTTAGCTACAAAACCATCGGCGAAGTGCAAGGCGAAGCTTACTCCTCTCCTTTGATTGAATCGGGCTATACCTCAAAAGAGGAATATCTTGTCACGGGTGTGGTCAGTGCTGTGGCCACTTCGTTGGTTAAAGGTTTTTATCTGTACGATGACAACGCCGATGGCAACGTGAAAACATCGGACGGTATTTTTGTGAAAACATCGGGCGCGGTGAGTAAAGATATGATCGGCCAGCAGATTTGTGTGCGCGCTAAGGTCAATGAAGACTACGGTATGACCACGCTGCTGCCAACAGGCAATATCTGGGAAGTTAAAAACAGCACACCAGTTGAAGTGACACCGGTAAAACTGGAGCGTATCGATAGCGATGATGAAACATTCCGTTCAACGTTAGAGCGTCTTGAAGCGATGCCTGTTGTGCTGGTGGAAGATATGGATGCTGCTGAAGGCAACCAGGATATGCGTGTATCACGTACGTTCAGCTTTGACTACAGCGCGAAGCGCAACAATATGGTCATCGCTTATAAGCGTCCAAACCCGCAACCAAACCAAGACCATGTCGCGGGCAGTGATGCAGCGAAGGCGCAAACCGCGCAAAACAAAGATTACCGAATTGTGGTGGAATCGGATGAAAAACCAGCTGATGGTAAAATCCCTTACTACCCAGAGTTTGCAAGCGACCCACACAACAACTACATCCGTATTAACGATTCCGTTGTAGGCATGACTGGGGTACTTCACTACTCTTACAATGAGTTCCGTTTGATCCCAACGGCGAATGTGACGAAAGCGAATTTCGTTCACAACACACCACGCACATCGTCGCCAGTGATTAAAGAGTCGTACGGGGATGATGGCTTTACTATCAAAGTCGCGACGCAAAACGTGTTGAACTACTTCAACTCGCCATACGGTGGCCATGACAACCAGTTTGGTGACAACCGAGGTGCAGAGTCTCAGCAAGAGTTTGAGCGCCAACAAGCGAAAATCGTTGAAGCGATCTACGGCTTGGATGCGGACATCGTTGGCTTGATGGAAGTGGAAAACAACGGCTTTGGTGATTTCTCTGCGATTCGTGAACTGCTTGAAGCGATCAACGCGAAGTACTACAAAGAAAACTACAAAGATCGTTTTGCGCGTGAGTCGATCCACAACCGTTACGTCTTTGTCGGTTTCGATAAAAACGGCGACCAAGTGCTGGATCAATTTGACACGGTTGGATCGGATGCGATCACCACGGGCATCATTTACCGCCCATCGAAAGTGTCAGTGATCGCCGGTAAAGTGATCCCAATGCCTTGGCAGGACGCACCAATGATCGTCGATGCAGACGGCAAACCAGTAGTAGATGGCAAAGGTGAGTTGGCTGAAAGCGGTAAAAACTATCAGCGTAACACCGTTGCCGCGACCTTCCGCGTGCTCAATACAGGTAAACAGCTAACCGTTTCAGTGAACCACTTGAAATCAAAAGGCTCAACCTGTTGGGATGATTACGTTGGTACCAAAGCGGTCGATGATGATGCGCAAGGCTCGTGTGAAAACTTCCGTGTTGCTTCGACTTACCATCTAGGACAGGAAATGGCGAAGATTGGTGGTGACCAGATCGTTCTCGGCGACATGAACTCTTACGCACATGAAGATCCAATGTTGGTGCTAACGAGTAACCCGACGAAAAAAGCACTAAAAGCGGCGGATTACATCAAAGTGGGTAACAAGTGGCAGTTCAACGGTGAACAAGGTCCTGTGATTACTCAAACTTTTGGTTTTATCAATGCCGTTGACTACAAGACGCCAGCAGGTGAGACCTCTTGGAGCTACTCTTACAATGACGAAGTGGGCTCATTGGATCACCTGTTGATCACCTCATCGTTGAAATCACGTCTTGTGGACGCCGTCGATTGGCACATCAATGCGCCAGAATCAACGCTGTTTGACTATTCGAACAAGTACAAAGGCGGTGATTCGAATGAAGCGAACCCATTCTACAAAGATGATGCGTTCCGCTCTTCAGACCACGATTCAGCGCTTGTGACCATTGGTTATAAGTACGGTGAAGCGGGTGAAAGCCAAGTGGTGATTGGTACTAAGAGTGATCGCGCTGACGTTTACTTCCCTGTATCAGAAAGCGTGAAGCAAGGCGATGTGGCGGTGCTCACTATTTCGCCAGCGCCACAAGGTGTGGTTCCTCTGCGTGAAACCGTCGGTAAAGATGGTGCTCAGACACTACGCTTCGATGTGGCTGGTTTGCCAAAAGGCGAATACACCATGACTATGCGTGTGCTTCGCTCAGCAGCAACTCGCGCATCGGCAGAGGAAACGGTGGTAGAAAGCAAATCGATGACTGTCACTGTTGCGAAGCGTGATTCAAGCAACGTCAAACCAGTTGTACCTGCCTATGATGGTTCTGGTGGTGCATTCGGCTTCGGTGCGCTGCTATCACTGTTCGGTTTTGGCTTCTTACGTCGCCGCCGTTCGCTATAAGCATAAAGTGTAAACCCTTAAGGCCAGCAATTTGCTGGCCTTATTTTTGTTCTATCGGTCAAAAGGCTTGCCTTTCGCGACTGGTGCTGCAAAATACCGCCCTTATCTGTCCGTTCATCTTTGAGTGAGTTGTTGTTTTCCAATGCTATTGATCATCGATAATTACGATTCGTTTACTTACAACCTTTACCAGTACTTTTGTGAACTGGGCGCACAGGTGCAAGTGGTACGTAATGATGAGATTGATCTGGCGGGTATCGCACAACTGAACCCCACACATCTGGTGATCTCTCCTGGGCCTTGTACGCCAAACGAAGCGGGGATTTCGCTGGCTGCGATTGAACACTTTGCCGGTAAACTGCCAATACTGGGGGTATGCTTAGGCCACCAAGCGATCGCGCAAGTATTTGGCGCGAAAGTGGTACGAGCCAGACAAGTGATGCACGGAAAAACCTCGCCCATTACGCATAATGGCCAAAGTGTCTTCAAAGGGTTAAATAATCCGCTGACCGTGACGCGTTACCACTCACTCGTGGTGGAGAATGGCTCGCTACCGGAGTGTTTTGAGCTCACCGCATGGACAACCCATGCCGATGGCAGCATGGACGAAATCATGGGGTATCAGCACAAAACACTGGCGATTGATGCGGTTCAATTCCACCCAGAGTCGATAAAAACTGAGCAAGGGCATCAGTTGCTGGCGAACTTTCTCGCGCGCTAATCCTGATCGCGATCACCTTTCTTAACATTTTCTTCATCTTTTTTTGCTTTTGCGATGAGTGAAAAACTATTCGCACCGTTCTGTATTCTGTTTTCATTTTTCTTACCACATCAGCAAGCTTCTGCACTTTTTAAAAAAGTGCTTCAATAATTTACCAACTTGATGCATAAATAGTCATTAATAGTGACTATCAGGATTTACACCCCGAACCAAAAAGAATAAATCACTATTGAAATCGTTAATTAATTGTAAATACAATGCCGCATCAGCGTAAATGCAAGACAATATTTGCCGAACAGTGAAAGTCGGTGTAATTCGCTATCTGCTGCGGTATCGAGAGGGAATGTGTAATGACAGTGGAAATGAAAGTAGAGCGTGGATTGTTCGATGAGGTGATGGTGCCTTGTTACAACCCAATGGAGATGATTCCAGTTAAAGGGCAGGGTTCTCGAATTTGGGACCAAAACGGTAACGAGTATATCGACTTTGCTGGTGGTATTGCGGTGAGCTGTTTAGGTCATTGTCACCCAGTGATGGTGAACGCACTGACAGAGCAAGCGGGTAAGCTTTGGCATTTGAGCAACGTTATGACCAATGAGCCAGCGTTGCGTTTGGCCAAAAAACTGACCGAAGTGAGCTTTGCTGAACGTGTGTTTTTTGCTAACTCAGGCGCGGAAGCCAATGAAGCAGCCCTGAAACTGGCGCGCCGTTATGCCGCAGACGTTTATGGCCCAGAAAAATCAGAAATCATCGCGTTTAAACAAGGTTTCCACGGACGTACTTTCTTCACCGTGACAGTGGGTGGTCAGGCGGCGTATTCGGATGGTTTTGGTCCGAAACCGGGCGACGTTACTCACCTTCCTTACAACGATATTGAAGCGCTGCAAGCGCACATTTCAGACCGTACCTGTGCGGTCATGATGGAACCGCTACAAGGCGAAGGCGGCATCATTCCACCAACATCGGAGTTCATTCAAGCCGTGCGTGAACTGTGTGACAAACACAATGCGCTGCTGGTATTTGATGAAGTGCAAACGGGTAATGGTCGTACGGGTGAGTTCTATGCTTACCAAGGCCTGGGCGTCACGCCCGATATTCTCAGCACGGCAAAATCGCTTGGTGGTGGTTTCCCTATCGGCGCTATGCTCACCACGGCGAAACTGGCTGAACACCTAAAAGTGGGCACGCATGGTTCAACCTATGGCGGTAACCCATTAGCTTGTGCAGTGGCAGAAGCGGTGGTCACCGAAGTGTCTAAACCTGAAACGTTGCAAGGCGTGAAAGAGCGTGAACAGTGGTTCCGCGAAGGATTAGCTAAACTGAATGAGAAATACCAAATCTTCGCTGAAATCCGTGGTAAGGGATTATTGCTTGGCGCCGCACTGAATGATCAATGGCAAGGCCGTGCTCGTGATGTGCTGGTAGCGGCAGGCAAAGAAGGTTTATTAGTGTTGGTGGCTGGCGCAAACGTGGTGCGTTTTACCCCTTCACTCGTCATTACTAAACAAGAAATTGAAGAAGGTTTCGCGAAGCTAGACAAAGCGATCGCTTCTCTAGTCTAAGCGCTGCTTATGCCGAACATTCACCCATGGAAGCGGGTGGATGTTCGATGCCTTTCCTAGGCTCTAAGGCTTAGAACCTAGGGCCTTCTATACTCTTCCTAATTGAAGCTGCAGGCATGTTGGCTGTATTTGTTACTCCCAATCGCAAAGTCTATCTATGCTGATGGAGATAAAGTCATTTACTGCCTACCTGCAACGTTAATTCGTTTGGGTTTGTGCATCTGGAGGGAATATTGATGCTAGTTGTTCGCCCTATTGCAATGTCGGACTATGAATCTTTGCACACCTGTGCGGTTGAGTCAGGGCATGGATTTACTTCACTACCGGTTAACGAAGAGTTGTTAACTAATCGAATTACCCATTCTGAATACAGTTTTGCCAAGGCCAATGTGACCGAGCCGGGAGACGAAGGCTATCTGATGGTCGGTTTTGACAGTGAAACTGGCGAGGTGGCAGGAACCACGGGTATCGAAGCTTCAATTGGCTGGGATGTACCGTTTTACTCGTATCACATCAGCAAGATTGTTCACTCATCGCCGAAATTAGGCGTCAACAATGTGGTGAAACTGCTGACCTTTGGCAATAACTACACCGGTTGTAGCGAAATTTGTACCCTATTTTTGCGTGAGAAGTTTCGTCAAGGCTTGAACGGTCGTCTGATGTCTAAGTGTCGTTTTCTGATGATGGCAGAGCATCCGCACCGTTTCTCTCAAACCATTTTTGCCGAAATGCGCGGCGTTTCTGACGCGCAAGGTAACTCGCCATTTTGGCAGTGGCTGCAAGAGCACTTTTTCTCAATCGATTTCACCATGGCCGATTACCTCACGGGCATCGGTAAGAAAGGTTTTATTGCCGACTTGATGCCAAAGCTGCCGATCTACATCAACCTGCTTAGCCCAGAGGCGCAAGCGGTGATTGGCCAAGTGCATGACAACACAAGACCTGCGTTGAAGTTGCTGGAAAGAGAGGGGTTTACCAACCGTGGTTACGTCGACATTTTCGATGGTGGCCCAACGGTGGAATGCGATTTACGCAATATTGAATCGGTGCGCCATTCCGTGCGTGCGAAAGTGAGAATCAGTGAGCATTCGAGCTCAAAAGCGTTCTTAATTGCCAATACTTCATTTGAGGATTTTCGTGCGACTGCCGCTAAAGCAGCGTATGACCCTGCAACATCAAGCGTGATTTTATCTCCAGCCGTCGCCGAAGCGTTGAACGTTGAAGATGGTCACTACGTACGCATGTTGCCGCAGTAAACAGAAAGGAAGAGATGATGACACAGTGGATTGCAGGTGAATGGGTCGAAGGTTTAGGTGAAGAGTTTACCTCTCTCTCCCCGTATGACAATCAGGTTGTTTGGCGAGGCAAGGGAGCCACGGCTGAACAAGTAGAGATGGCGGTGAAAGCTGCGCGCCAAGCGTTTGTTGGTTGGAAAAAATTGTCCGTTGCCGAACGAGAAGCAGTGGTGTTGGCGTTTGCTGAGCAAGTGAAAGAGAACAGTGAAGAGATCGCCCAAGTGATCGCCAAAGAAACCGGCAAGCCCCTTTGGGAAACGCGCACTGAAGCGGCGGCAATGGCGGGTAAAATTGCCATTTCGATTCGTGCATACCATGAGCGTACTGGCGAGTCGCAAAAAGAAGCGGCAGGCAATCAGATTGTTTTGCGTCACCGCCCGCTTGGCGTGATGGCGGTTTTTGGGCCGTATAACTTCCCAGGTCACTTACCTAATGGTCACATTGTGCCTGCACTACTGGCAGGGAACACGGTGGTGTTCAAACCTTCCGAGCAAACCCCGTGGACGGGTGAGCTTGCGATGAAGTTATGGCAAGCCGCTGGGTTGCCGCAAGGGGGGATCAACCTCGTACAAGGTGGCAAGGAAACGGGCATTGCATTGGCAGACTCGAAAGGCATCGATGGCTTGCTGTTTACGGGAAGCGCCAACACTGGTCACTTATTGCATCGCCAGTTTGCCGGTCAGCCGGGCAAGATGCTGGCACTTGAAATGGGTGGCAATAACCCTATGGTGATCACCGATCACTATGGCGATCTTGATGCCACCGTCTACACCATTATCCAGTCGGCCTTTATCAGTGCAGGACAGCGCTGTACCTGTGCGCGTCGTCTCTACATCCCATTGGGTGAGAAAGGCGATGCACTGATCACCCGCTTGGTCGAAGCGACCAAGAAGTTGCGCGTTGATCAGCCATTTGCAGAACCCGCTCCTTTCATGGGACCACAGATCTCGGTGGCTGCTGCAAACTTCATTTTGGCGGCGCAAGCCAACCTGCAATCGCTTGGTGGAGAGAGCTTGATTGAAGCCAAAGCGGGGGCGGCGGCATTTGTCACGCCGGGTATTATCGATGTCACCAACATTGCCGATTTGCCCGATGAAGAATATTTTGGCCCATTACTGCAAGTGGTACGTTATCAAACACTAGAGCAAGCGGTTGAGCTCGCCAATGATACCCGCTTTGGCTTATCGGCCGGTTTGGTGTCAACCGATGATGGTGAGTGGCAATACTTCGTTGACCATATTCGTGCTGGCATCGTCAATCGTAACCGTCAGCTAACGGGTGCGAGCGGTGATGCACCGTTTGGTGGCCCTGGTGCGTCGGGCAACTTGCGCCCCAGTGCGTATTACGCCGCGGATTACTGTGCCTATCCAATGGCTTCGATGGAAGGGGAGGAGACATTACTCCCTGCAACGTTAAGCCCAGGCGTCGAACTGTAAAATAATAATAAGGGTGCGTTAGTCGCCCAAGGGCGCAGTGGGATCGAGCCTGAGTCACTGTTGCCCAGTGATAAGTGAGGTTTTTACACCTCGGTCATCGCCGTCACAGGTTGATGGCGATGTCGGTTGTACTCTGGACAGCAACCGCCATCGCCATTTTTCCATTTACGCTATAACCGACAACGTGAATCTACAACAACAAGGAGGCGTTATGACGCCAGCTGTTCTCTTTCAATCGCTATGGAATGACTATATTCAACGTTTGTGTCCTTCCGCTGCAAAAGTTCATCAACTGCTTGAAGAAGACGAGCCATTGATTAACGACCACATCGCTTTGCGCACATTTAATGTTGCTCCGCTGGGTATTGAGACGCTCGCTAAGCCATTTCTAGCCCTTGGCTATGTGGCGTGTGGTGATTACCTGTTTAAGAGCAAAAAGTTGATTGCCAAGCACTTTGAGCATCCCGACCCGACCCAACCTAAAGTGTTTATCAGCGCGCTCAAAGTGGATGAATGCTCGGAGGCGTTGCAAGCCATCGTCGAAAAATTGGTGGCGCAAGTCGACGCTTCTCGCCTAGAGGACTGTGCATTTTTACACGGTGGTCGCTTATGGGAGCTGTCGTTTGCTGATTACCAAACCCTAGCACAAGAAAGTGAATACGCGTCTTGGTTGGCGGCTCATGGCTATGGTGCCAATCACTTTACCGTCAGTGTTAATCAGCTCAAGGCGTTGGACTCGGTTAAAGGCGTGAATGATCACTTACGCAACGCAGGTTTTGTCATTAACGAAGTGGGTGGTGAAGTCAAAGGCTCGCCAGAGGTGTTGCTCGAGCAATCCTCGACCATGGCCGACAAAGTGGCGGTGCACTTTAGCGAGGGCAGTGAAATCGTTCCTGGTGGTTTCTACGAATTCGCCAAGCGTTACCCGATGGACAACGGTGAGCTTTACCCAGGGTTTGTAGAAGCTTCTGCCGATAAGATTTTCGAAAGCACTAATGGTTAACAGAAGCGGTTAACAGAGTCGCTCACGGCTCTCAATTGCCGTCTCTGTGAAACAAAAAAGCCACTCATGTTGCCATGAGTGGCTTTTGAAACTGTTCATCGCTAATGGAAATTAACGAGTACCGTAAACAACGATAGTCTTGCCATGTGCAGAAATCAGGTTTTGCTCTTCGAGCATCTTCAAGATACGACCTACTGTCTCACGAGAACAGCCAACGATTTGACCGATTTCTTGACGAGTGATCTTGATCTGCATGCCATCTGGGTGTGTCATCGCATCTGGTTGTTTAGCAAGATTCAATAGCGTCTGAGCGATACGACCAGTTACGTCTAGGAATGCCAAGTCACCCACTTTTTGGCTGGTCACTTGCAGACGGCTTGCCATCTGAGCAGATAGACGCATCAGGATGTCAGGGTTTACCTGAATTAGCTGACGGAATTTCTTGAATGAGATTTCCGCGACTTCACAAGGAGATTTTGCGCGAACCCAAGCGGTACGCTCTTGGCCTTCTTCAAACAGGCCTAATTCACCAATAAAGTCACCTTGATTTAGGTAAGAAAGGATCATTTCTTTACCTTCTTCATCCTTAATCAGTACCGCAACAGAACCTTTTACGATGTAGTAAAGTGTTTCTGCTTTTTCGCCCGCATGAATTAGCGTGCTTTTTGATGGGTACTTATGAATATGACAGTGTGAAAGAAACCACTCTAGTGTTGGATCGGTTTGAGGTTTACCTAGAACCATAATATCTCACTTCCTCTGCAGGGTACGCTTGCCGCTATCCGTATTTTAGCGAAGCCTTAATCTTGGCTTCCTAGAATAAGAGCTGTTAACTAAGGCTGCAAGCTATCTTGTGTTTCGGTTTGAAATAGTATCCTTTTTCGAAAACGATTTCTTGATTTTAATCGTGCCGAGTATCGGATTTTTTAAGCAAAACTGTGCACATGATCACGGTATGAAAAGTAATCGCTCTCTGTGCTGGGTTTTTATCCAATTTTGCCCGTTTCAATCAATTGTTGCAGGATAGGCTGCACAATTAATTCCATAGCAAAACTCATTTTTCCTCCCGGCACCACAAGGGTGTTGTGGCGTGACATGAACGAGCCATCGATCATCGCCAGTAGGTATGGAAAATCAACGTTTTTGATTCCTCTAAGACGAATCACCACAAAGCTTTCATCAAGGCTTGGGATGCCTTTGGCGTTGAGCGGATTGGAGGTATCGACCGTTGGGACTCGCTGAAAGTTGATGTGAGTACGAGAAAATTGCGGTGTGATGTAATTCAGATAGTCGTCCATTGAGCGCACAATCGAATCCATCACAGCCTCGCGTGAATGACCGCGATCACGGGTGTCACGGACGTATTTTTGAATCCACTCTAAGTTGACGATCGGTACCATGCCTATCAAGAAATCGACGTGTTGCGCGACATTCACTTCGCCATCCACGACGCCACCGTGCAGCCCTTCATAAAACAGCACATCGGTATTTTCGGGTAGCTTTTGCCATGGGGTAAAAGTGCCGGGCATTTGGTTGTAGGGTACCGCTTCGTCAAAAGTGTGCAGATAGCGGCGCACTTCACCAGTGCCAGATTTACCGTATTGGCGGAAAAATTCGCCTAGAGCTGGGAAATCGTTGGCTTGAGGGCCAAAATAGCTGATATGACGGCCTTGTTCTTTTGCCTTGCGAATTTCGACATCCATCTCTGGGCGCGTAAAACGGTGGAAGCTATCCCCTTCGACCCATGCGGGCTTGATGCTCATCATATTGAACATCTTGCGGAAAGCTTCGGAGGTGGTGGTGGTGCCGGCACCGGATGAACCTGTGACGGCTATTATTGGGTGTTTTGCAGACATGACAGACCTTGTCGTATTCAAACTTACCTGTTGAGCGGGAATCGGCCTCCCGCGGAGCTATCGTTTGTCCCACTATAGCACGTTCACTTTGCTTGTCATGGGATAGGATTCGGTAAAGTGTGGAGCAGCTAGAATTTTTGTTTTAACTGAATATCCACGGTTTCGTGTAACTCAGAGAAAACCACCACCGCTTCGCCGCATTCCAACTGCTGCTGTACTTGTGCGATTTTTTCCTCAAGTGAGTATTCACTTTCACCGTAATCGGTGCCTTCACGCAGCACAAACTCGCGAATCAAATTGCTCAGCGCCTCAGGGCTGATTTGTTGCCATGGAACGATCATAAATACCTCTTTATTCTATGCTCGTGAGTGGATTTGTTGGCCGACAGGGGCGCTATTATCCAGAAACCGCCATACTTTCATAGTAGGCGGGCAGCGCTTCTTCTAGCCAAAATCGCGGTTGCAGTGCGGTTCCGCTGAGAAAACCGACATGACCACCGTGATCAAACAGTCGATAATCGATGTTGTCTGGGAGCACAAACTTAGGGATCACTGCGTCGGTCATAAAGGGATCGTCTTTCGCGTGAATGATTTGAGTCGGAATGCGAATATCGCGCAGTTTGTTGAGCCCAGAGCACTGCTGATAGTAATCGGCGGCATCTTGAAAGCCGTGCAGCGGGGCGGTGATCAAGTCATCAAAGTCGTACAGTCTTGTTACTCGTTTAATCGCTTGATAGGAAAGGTCGAGTTCGCCAGCCAGCAAATGGTGCTTACGCAGTGCATTGCGTTTGAGCGAGGAGAGTAAGTAGCGACGATAGACGCGCGAAAACCCTTGCTCAATACGTTGCGAGCAAGCGGACAAATCAAGCGGTGCAGAGACGATGGTCGCCGCATCCAGTCGTTCGTCTCCCTGATACTTGGCCAAGTAGTTGGCCAGCATATTGCCTCCCAAGGAGATACCCACGGCTACTTTGACCGAGTGAGGAAACGCGTCGTGCAAATGCGTAAGAAACAGTCTTGCATCCTCTACTTCGCCGGAATGGTACGCGCGCGCGAGGCGATTAGGCTTACCGCTGCAACCACGAAAATGCATCATCACCGCCAGCCAACCAGCGTCAGCAAAGGCTTTCATTAGACCATTGGCGTAAGGGCTGTAGAAGCAGCCTTCAAGGCCGTGAAACAACACAAATAAGGGTTTGTTTTTGGCTTGATCATTGTGCGGAGATTCGCTCCAAGCGAGATCCAAAAAATCGCCATCTGGGGTGTCCAGCGTTTGCCATAAAGGTTCGAACAAGGCTTTTTTACGAATTAAGCGCGGCAATAAGGTTTGTAGGTGTGGATTTTTTATCCCAGCTGCGGCGGTAAACTGAGTCATGTGTGTTGCTCTTTGAGTGATTTGGATCAGCGAGGCATTTCACTGACCTTTGTATGCGTGATACGAGTTAATTTAGTCCTTCAGCTCAACTTTTCGTCAATCATTGAGGGGAATGTTCTTTGTGAGACGGGCTCAGGATCACACTTCAACTGAGTTTCTGTGACGGTGAGGCAACGACGAAGGCGTTGTAGAGGTGCGCAGCACCGAGATGTTGGCAGTAGCGCTGTGTGAGCGGCTGTTGCTGGTTGGGAGACAGCGTTAGGGTGTTGATGCAATCAACGAGATCGGATTGTTGCTGCTTTTCCAATTGCAGTTCAAATTGCAGCGCTTCGCGATAGAGGGTATCCGGTAGATGCTGTTTAAACTGACGACGGAGATCGCGGTAGGTATGCAGTAGCGTTTCAGAGCGGCCCAAGCAGGCTTGTACTTGATGCCACTCTTGCTCTTGAAACGTCAGTTGTTGTTCATCGAGCCATTTGAACAGCAACAGTAAGTTGACGTTGCCGTTAAAGTTGTTCTGCAAAGCAAGGCACGCTTCTTTCACTTCTCGAATCGAATAATATTGTAGGCTGAATTGCCACAGCCTTTCGAGGGTAAGTGAAGGTTGGACGTGCTCTGAACTCATTGGCTATTGAACTCCTGTTCCATCTGTTCCAGTACTTCCTGCTGGGCCATCCACTCCATTTCAATCTCTTCGAGATCGGATTTACTTTGTGCTTGCAGCGCCAGTACTTGAGTAAGTTTAGCTTTATTTTCGGCATCATACAGTGAGTTATCAGACAATTGCTGCTCAGCCTCTGCCAACGCTTCGCCCAACTTATCCATTTTCGCTTCTAACTGTGTCAGTTTTTTGCGAATTGGTGCGGTTAACTTACGAAAATCGGCTTCACGACGCTTTTGCTCTTTTTTCGCGGCAGCACTGTTGCTGCTGTCTTTGGCTGGCATTTCTGCGGCCGCTTCGCGACGCTCAGCTTTTTGCTGTTCAGTGAGCCACTTGTAGTAGTCATTGAGGTCGCCATCAAACGGTGCTACTTGGCGATCGTGCACTAGGTAAAGATCATCGGTGGTCGCGCGGATCAAATAGCGATCGTGCGAGACGATCACCATCGCGCCTTCAAAGGTTTGCAGCGCTAGTGTCAGCGCTTGGCGCATATCTAAGTCTAGGTGGTTGGTTGGTTCGTCGAGCAGCAATAAGTTTGGTTTTTGCCAGACGATCAACGCGAGCACCAAGCGTGCTTTTTCTCCCCCTGAAAACGGTGCTACTTTCTCCAGTGCTTTGTCACCGTGAAAGCCGAAGCTACCCAGATAATTACGCAGCTCTTGCTCGGTTTTTTCTGGTGCGATCTGCATCATGTGCTGCAGCGGTGTTTCTTCTGGGTGCAAGGTTTCCAATTGGTGCTGAGCAAAGTAACCAATTTTGACGCCTTGCGAGTAAGTCAAATCGCCACCTTGGGCTTTCAGCTCTCCGGAGAGTAACTTGATCAGTGTTGATTTACCGGCGCCGTTGCGGCCGAGCAAACCAATTCGGCTGCCACGCACCAGATTAAGACGAATTTTATCGAGGATGAGGTTATCACCGTAACCGGCAGAAACGTCATCCATCATCATGATCGGATTTGGCAGCGCGGCAGGTTCACGAAATTCAAAGCTAAATGGGTTATCAAACTGTGCGGGTAGCACTTTTTCTAGCTTCTCTAGCGCTTTGATGCGGCTTTGCGCTTGGCGTGCTTTGGACGCCTTGTAGCGAAAACGATCGATGTAGCTTTGCATGTGCGCCATCTGCTTCTGCTGCTTCTCAAACATCGATTGTTGCAGGATCAGTTTCTGAGCGCGCTGGTTTTCAAACGACGAGTAGTTACCGGTGTACTCATTGAGTTTCTGGTTTTCAATGTGAACGATGCGATTGACGATTGGGTCGAGAAAATCACGGTCGTGCGAAATCAGCATCAAAGTACCTGGGTAGCTTTGCAACCAACGCTCTAGCCACATGACCGCATCAAGGTCTAAGTGGTTAGTGGGTTCGTCAAGCAGCAACAGATCAGAACGGCACAGCAGGGCTTGAGCAAGGTTGAGACGCATGCGCCATCCACCCGAGAATTGGGTCAGGTTCCAGTGCATCTGTTCTTGGCTAAAACCTAAACCATCTAAAAGCTCTGAAGCCCGCGCACGGATGCTGTAGCCGCCAATGGTTTCAATTTTACCGTGCAATTCCGCAATGCGAGTCCCTTGCTCTTGCGCTTCAGCTTCCGCCAGCTGGCGTTCAAGCTGACGATATTCACGATCTCCATCAATCACATATTCAATGGCGCTGCGTTCTAAAGCGGGCGTTTCCTGTGCGACCCAAGCTAACTCCCAATGTTGCGGACAGCTAAATGAGCCCGCATCAATCGACAGCTCATCTTTGATTAGGGCGAACAGGGTGGATTTCCCACAACCGTTCTTACCGACTAAACCAATTTTGTCACCTGGGTGGATTGTTGCTGATGCTTGATCAAGCAAAGGAGCGCCGCCGCGAAGCAGCTGAATGTCTGAAAAGGTAATCATGTCGTTCTGCTTAAATGAATGCTGTTTATTCGTGCACTTTCTTGCTGCGCATAGTAGGAGGAAAGAGGATAAATGTCGATCATTATGCAAATATGAGTATGATGAGTAACAAGTGAGTAACACTTTGTTTTATTCGCTTCCACGCAAGTTCAAGGGGAGCCGATCACAAAGACGAAAAATGGGACGAACGGAAGACGCCATGATGATCAATAGCGCGATAACAAAAAAACAGCCCAAAGTTTTGGTGATTTATGCCCACCCTGAGTCACACACGTCTGTAGCCAATCAAGTGATGATTAAGAAAATCTCCTCATTGTCGCACGTGACTATTCGTGACCTTTACGCCATCTACCCAGATTTCTTTATTGATGTGAAAGCCGAGCATAAATTGTTGCGTGAGCACGATGTTATTGTTCTGCATCACCCGATGTTTATGTATTCCTGCCCCGCGTTACTCAAAGAGTGGATTGATCGTGTGTTGGGCAAGGGCTTTGCGTTTGGGCAAGGCCAAGCGTTGGCGGGAAAGTATTGGCGCAGCGTCATCACCACCGGTGGCAAAAAAGAAGCATTTAGCGCCAAAGGCTACAATAAATACCCACTCGAAGAGATTCTGCAGCCATTTGAATTAACCGCGGCACTGTGTCAAATGCACTGGATTGAACCTTTAGTGCTCTATTGGGCGAGAAATGTCTCTGATGTAGAACGCTATCAACATGCTGAGCAGTATCGGCAGTGGCTCAACGATCCGCTAGGAGGTTTTGATGGCTCTCACCAGTGATTTTTTGCAAACCAGTGTGGTCTTTCTCTCTGCTGCGGTAGTTGCGGTGCCACTGGCGCAGCGCTCGGGATTGGGTTCGGTCCTAGGTTATCTACTGGCTGGTGTGACCATTGGCCCGTGGGGATTGGGGCTTATTAGCGATGTTGACGCCATCTTACACTTTGCCGAGCTTGGCGTGGTACTGCTGCTGTTTCTGATTGGTTTGGAGTTGAATCCGAAAAAATTATGGCAAATGCGCGGTCCTATTTTAGGCTTGGGTGGCGCTCAGGTGGTGATCACCACCTTACTGATAGCCATTATCATCCAATGGTTTGGCGTGAGTTGGAATACTGCGCTGGTGATTGGAATGGGGCTTGCGCTCTCGTCCACCGCGATTGCGCTTAAAGTGCTTGAAGAGCAAGGGCTTGCAAGAACAGAAACGGGTCAGTCTGGCTTTGCCGTGTTGCTGTTCCAAGATATTGCCGTTATTCCTATGCTCGCGTTGCTGCCGCTGTTGGCGGGAAGTGGCATGAGTGGCAATTGGCTGAGTTCCTTACTGACCTTTTCGGCGGTGGTTGGGCTGTTGGTTGGTGGGCACTTTTTATTGCGACCGCTGTTTCGCTATGTGGTGCTAACGGGGGTCAGAGAACTGTTTACCGTCACCGCTTTACTGGTGGTGCTTGGTATTGCGATGCTGATGCAGCAGTTAGGTTTATCGATGGCTCTTGGCACTTTCTTAGCTGGGGTGTTGTTGGCGGAAAGTGAATATCGCCACGAGCTAGAGATTGCGATTGAGCCTTTTAAAGGGTTGCTACTTGGCCTGTTTTTCATTGCGGTCGGCATGGCGGTCAACTTAGGGTTACTGGTGGTCCATCCGATAGAAGTGATTTCTGCGGTGTTGGGATTGGTGGCGCTTAAAGGGGCAGTGCTTTACTTGCTGGGGCGCGTGAGTCGTATGCGTGCGAAAGCGCGTAGCCGTATGGCGGCGATTCTTAGCCAAGGGGGAGAGTTTGCCTTTGTTATTTTTACTGCGGCGAGCAAAGAGGGGCTGCTCAATCCCAGTGAAGTCTCGTTCTTACTGGTGGTGGTGAGTTTGTCGATGGTCACCACCCCACTATTGCTCAATATTCAAAAATGGTGGTATGCCCGAACGTTAAATCAAGAGAGTGACGTGCTGGCACCGGATGTCGTGGATACGGAGCCGCGAGTGATCATTGCGGGTTTTGGCCGTTTTGGTCAGATTGTCGGCCGCCTACTGTATGCCAACAAGATCAAAGTAACGGTCTTGGAGAGCGATGCTAGCCAGATCCAACTGTTACGGAAATATGGCTACAAGGTTTTTTATGGCGACGCCACTCAGTTAGATTTGCTACGAGCGGCAGGCGCGGCCAAAGCCGAAGCGTTAGTGATTTGTACTGATTCACCGGATCAAGTGATGAGCATTGTTGAGTTGTGTCAGCAGCATTTCCCTAATTTGAAAGTGTTGGCGCGAGCGCGTAGCCGTGTGGAAGCTTATCAATTGCTCAGTCATGGTGTGAGCTCCTATTCGCGTGAGACCTTTTTAGGCGCGCTTGATCTTGGACGTCAAACCTTAGTGGAAATCGGTATGCACCCCTATCAAGCAAAGCGGGCGGAAGCGCATTTTCGCAAGCTAGATAATGCTATGCTTAAAGAGTTATTGCCGCAGCACAATCAAGATAAAAAATTGGCACAGCGTGCTAAAGAAGCGAGAAAAGAACTAGAAGAAATCTTTGCGCATGAGATGGAAAACGATCATCAATCGCGAAATTTCTGGGATGAAAGGTAGTCATGTTAGTAAAAAGCAAAAAACGTTTTATTGCCGGGGCCAGTTGTCCTTCGTGTCAGCAGCAAGACACTCTATTGTGGTGGAGTGAGAACAATATCGAGCTGGTGGAATGCGTCGAGTGTGACTTCAAAGAGCAACGCAAGCCAAAGTCTGTAGATAAAAATAAACACGCGGATCAGGAAATGATCGGTATTTTTAAGCCGGAATAATTGAGTTTCTCAGATTGATCCCCATAATATCGGCATTGATATTTGGTTCTGACTGATTGGGATTGGTCAGGCAAATTAACCTCTCTGGAGTAGTTATGAAAATTGAAAAGAACGTGGTTGTTAGCCTTGCGTATCAGGTAAAACTGGAAGATGGCATTGTGGTTGACTCTTCAACAACCGATGCACCACTGGATTACCTGCATGGTCACAACAACCTAATCACTGGCCTAGAAAACGAGCTTGAAGGCAAAGTGGCGGGTGATAAATTCACAGTGACAGTTGCTCCGGAAGATGCGTATGGCGAGCACAACGATGCGTTGGTTCAACGTGTACCAGCGGAAGTATTCCAAGGTGTTGACCAAATCGAAGTGGGCATGCGTTTCCTTGCTGACACAGACCAAGGTCCAATCCCTGTTGAAGTAACTGAAGTTGATGGCGATGAAGTGGTGGTTGATGGTAACCACATGCTGGCTGGCCAGACACTGACATTCGACGTAGAAGTGGTTGCTGTGCGTGAAGCAACAGCGGAAGAGATCGAGCACGGTCATATCCACCAAGGTGGCGGTTGCTGTGGTGGTCACGATCATGACCATGATCACGACCACGAAGGCGGCTGTTGTGGCGGCGAAGGTCACGGCCACAGCCACGGCGAAAAAGACGGCTGCTGCGGTGGCGGTAGCTGCGGTTCACACTAATTGAACCCATCTCTCGAATAAATCGGGAAAGCAAAGATAAACAAGCGCAAGCGGAGAAATCTGCTTGCGCTTTTTTCTATTCTACGCTCAGATATTGGCCAAGGATTCTTAACGAGTAGAGCCACGATGAACAAGCCTTTTTCCATTGCCGTTCACGGCGGTGCCGGCACCATTTTACGCAGCCAGATGAGTGATGAGCTCAAAGAGGCCATTTTGTCCGATTTACAACAAGCGGTCAGAGCTGGATATCAGTTACTCGAGCAAGGTGCTGATGCGCTGGATGCGGTGGTGGCCGCGGTCAAAGTCTTGGAAGACTCGCCGAATTTCAATGCAGGAAAAGGTTCGGTACTGACTCACAATGAAATGGTGGAGATGGATGCCTCCGTGATGCACGGACGAGAGCTCAAAGCGGGTGCCGTTGCTGGGGTTCGCCATATCAAAAACCCGATTGAACTGGCACGTGATGTGATGAAAAACAGTGCTCATGTCCTGCTCATTGGAGAAGGGGCAGAGAAATTTGCTTTTGAGCAAGGCCACCAGTACACCGAACAGGATTATTTCTTTACTGACCGACGCTATGAGCAACTGCTCTCGATGCGTGAAAAAGGCTTGTTTGCGTTGTCAGAAGCCAAATATCCCGATGATAAAAAACATGGCACGGTGGGGGCGGTGGCGCTGGATCAGCAAGGCAATCTTGCGGCCGCCACCAGTACGGGCGGAGTGACCAATAAAAAATACGGTCGCGTTGGCGATTCTGCACTGATTGGCTGTGGCACCGTGGCGGAAAATGGCGTGGTGGCCGTTTCGACCACTGGGGTTGGTGAGTTCTTTATTCGTAAGCGTGTGGCTGAAGATGTTGCGGCGCGAATGCGCTATCTCAACGAAGATGTGCATACGGCGTGCGAGCACATTATTCACGGAGAGCTGAAGAGCATGGGCGGAGAAGGCGGTTTAATTGCGCTTGATGCGCGGGGGGAAATTCACTTTGCCATGAACAGCTCCGGTATGTATCGAGCGGCCATCAATACCCAAGGCGAGCTTTGCGTGAAAATCTACGCTGACGAATAAACAACGCAGCAACCCACCATCTACTATCCGTAACAAAACACTAAGCCCAGCAGATGTGCTGGGCTTAGTTGATTTTGAACTTAACTTTTGAGTTTAGTAATGCGGTGGTGGCGGCTCTTTCGCTGGGTCCACCATGTTTGAGCTATCCATATTCTTCATTTTGCCGACCACATACTTCATCTGATCTTGCATCTTGGCAATCAGCAGTTGCTGCTGCGTCAGAGCGTCGTTCAGTTCTTCAATCGTCTGTTCTTGAAACGCCACCTGACACTCCAAGTCATTGATGCGGTTTTCAAGCAATGCGATGGTTTTTTCTGTCATGCTTAATTCTCCAATGGCCATGCTTGGGCGATGCCTGCAGAGGTCGCCGTAATCACTCGGCGCTGAGCATCAAAAGCGGCATCATACACTACCGCGCGAGGAGGGCGAGCATCTTTTAACGGTTCCACCTCATAACTTTCAATTTGTTTACCGCCGGTGGTATTCCAAACCGCGACTCGACCTGAAGGGGTACCTGTCACCAGTAAACGACCATCATCAGAAAAACGTGCTGTAGAGAAGATTAACTGGCGTGACCAACTTTTTAATTGGCTAATTTGTTGACCCGTTTTCAAATCCCACACAATCGCTTGGTTGCCGCCATCCGAGGTGAAGGCTAGTTGGCCGTCACGTTGTAAGGCAACTCGATTGACGCGCTCTTCGTGCTCAAAGGTGCGCATCACTAATCCTGTTTCAGTATCCCAAAGGTAGGCTTTGTAATCATTTCCGCCAGTCAGTGCGAAACGACCATTGGCGGAGATGGCGACAGAATTGACTTTTTCTCGGTGAGCAAGGAACTCCATTCTCCGTCCGGTGACTAAGTTGACGTAAATGGCTTTCCCGTTGGATAAACCAAGGAGGACTTGTTCGCCGTTACTGCTGATATCAACATCACGGATCAACCCGTCTGAGATCGACCAAAGACCTTCAGACTGGCTTAAGCCAAGATCCCACACCGCAAAGTTCATTTGCGTGGCGGTCACCGCGAAGCGGCCGTTATCAGAGATTCGGATGTTGGACACGACGTTGGCTTCAGGATCTTGCTCGCCGAGTTGGGCAAGTTCTTTGCTCTCGACCAAATCCCACAGCACCAAATGGCGTTGGGTTGAGTAGAGCAACGCAAAACGGCCATCACGACTTAAGGCGAAACTGGTGGAACCTTGTGGTTCGATTTCCCAACGTTGTTCATCCTGCGTAGAAAAAAAACAGCCATTTAACAGAGGAATGACAATTAGCAAGAGTAAGGAATGAAGAATTCTTTGCATCACATCTAATAATCCGGTTTGTGTCCCAAGACATATAGCTAGTATATTGGTATAACAATCGACTTCACCAATCTGTTATGAGATTTGTGGACAATAACCAATGGTTTATCCATTAATTGGAGAGTTTAATGAAATCAGTTTTAAAAGTGTCACTGCTTGCAGCTACTGTAATGCTGGCAGTCGGCTGTCAGAAAGAAGAAGCAAAACCCGCAGCCGCACCACAAGCAGAGCAGGTACAGGCAGAAACCGGTAAAGCGGTTCACTTTAAATCAGAAGATGACAAAGCGGCTTACGCAATCGGCGTGTCGTTTGCTAACTACTTAAGTGCAAGCCTAGACAAGCCAAGTGAAATTGGTATCAACCTAAATAAAGATTTGGTGCTTAAAGGTATCGAGCATGTTTTTGCTGGTAACCCTGAGCTGAATGAAGAAGAAACACGCGCGGCGCTAGAAGCGCTAGATAAGCGTGTTGCTGAAACCATGCAGAAAAAAGCGGCAGAAAAAGCAGACGCTGCAAAGAAAGCCGGTGATGAATTCCGCGCTGAGTTTGAAAAACAAGAAGGTGTGGTGAAGACGGATACTGGCCTTCTATACCAAGTGATCACGCCTGCTGAAGGTGAGAAGCCAAAAGACACTGACACAGTTCAAGTTCACTACAAAGGCACATTAACAGATGGTACTCAGTTCGATAGCTCTTACGATCGTGGTGAGCCAGCAACTTTCCCACTGAACCGAGTTATCCCAGGTTGGACGGAAGGCGTTCAATTGATGCCAGTCGGCTCTAAGTTCAAGTTCGTTATTCCACCTGAGCTAGCGTACGGCGCGCAAGACACGCCAAGCATTCCAGCGAACTCAACATTGGTGTTCGAAGTCGAACTATTGAAGATCGAAAACGGCGACAACGCGCAGTAATTTGCAATAGTTTAGCAATCAAAAGGGCTCGAATCATTCGAGCCCTTTTTTGTTCTAAGTCACTAGTTCGTCACTTAGCTAGGTGTTCTGCTCAAAATTTCTGATAAACTTACAGCAATTTGTTGATTATTCGCTCTAAGGCTAAGAAAAAGTGACAACGACAGAAACACTAACTGCAGATATGTTGCTCGAAATGGAGTCCGTTCATGTGAAGCCATTTACTGAGCACGACAAAATCATTCTTCGTTCTTATGAAGCCGTGGTTGACGGGATTGCCAGCCTGATTGGGCCATTTTGTGAGATCGTTTTACACTCGCTGGAAGACTTAAACACCTCTGCGATCAAAATCGCGAACGGTGAGAACACAGGCCGTCAGGTCGGCTCCCCAATTACCGATTTAGCGCTCAAAATGTTGCGTGATATCGAAGGGTCTGAGCGTAACTTCTCACGTTCGTACTTTACTCGCGCCAAGGGCGGGGTATTGATGAAATCGATCACCGTCGCAATCCGTAACGGAGACAATCGTGTCATTGGCTTGTTGTGTATCAACGTTAATTTGGATGCACCATTCTCGCAAGTCTTGCAATCTTTCATGCCAACGGAAGAAGCGAAGCAAGCGGCTTCCTCTGTTAACTTCGCAAGCGATGTAGAAGAGTTGGTGGATCAAACGGTTGAGCGCACCATTGAAGAAATCAATGCCGATAAATCCGTCTCCAACAACACTAAGAACCGTCAAATCGTCATGGAACTGTTTGATAAAGGCATTTTTGATATTAAAGATGCCATCAACCGAGTGGCTGACCGACTGAATATTTCCAAACACACGGTTTACCTCTACATCCGTCAGCGTAAAACTGAGGAAGATGAGAAGTGAGCACGTTACGCTACACTTTGGTGGTGAATGGCTCTGTATATGGTAGCCAATCGGCGCGAACGGCGTATCAGTTTGCTACCGCATTGATAGAGAAAGGACATACCTTAGTGAGTGTCTTTTTCTATCAAGATGGTGTTACCAATGGCACTGAGCTCACCGTGCCTGCTAATGATGAATTTCATTTGACCAAAGCATGGCAACAGTTGGCAAAGCAACATAATGTAAGGCTGGAGACCTGTGTCGCTGCCGCACTGCGTCGCGGTGTTGTGAGCCAATCTGAGGCCGCGCAGCATGGTCTGTTGCAACATAATCTGGCGGAAGGGTTCGAACAAGCAGGTTTGGGCAGTTTGGCAGAAGCGATGTTAACCCAAGATAGAGTGGTACAATTTGAGTCAGTT
>NZ_NPKW01001269.1:0-779 GCF_002265885.1 Vibrio sp. 03_296 | reverse complement strand
ATCAGATAGAACTCCAAGCATCACACTCGAATAGTCTTCTGGGTCTCGAGCCCGCATTTCGCAAGCAAGAGTTAGCTTATTATGAATACAAATACACTTCAAAACATTAATGTCGGCGTTGATACAGGTAAGACACAACTTGATATCTATATCCGCCCTCTCGATATCTATTTAATGTCACAAATGATGAAAAGGCATCAAACAAGCCGTTCGCACTATTGCTAAATATCATCCAGAACGGATTGTTATTGAAGCAACCGGTCGATTGGAGATGCCATTCATCTTAGCGTGTGAAAAAGCCAATCTGCCTTATGTCATCGCTAACCCATTACACATCAAAAAGTTTTCTGGTGCTCTTGGCAATAAAGCGAAAAACGACCGCCTAGATGCGCAATGTAGATCAGATAAGGATCGGTTGACCGATCCTCTGAATGATGAGATCAATCGGTAAACCTGTTTATAGGTTTCCGATTTTTTATTGTCTATCCAAAACTATTTTGCTGACTTTCTTGAAGAGAGTCCTGTTGATGTCGCTCAGCTAACCACCTTCTCCGAGCATATTCCTGATGAGTGGGTTGCTAAAGCGGCAACACTTTCCGATAAAGCGACAATTCGTCGACGTCGTTTACCTAGTGATATGGTTCTTTGGCTTATTGTTGGAATGGCGTTTTTCCGCAATGAGTCTATTGCAGAAGTCGCACGGCGAATGAATGTCTGTGCCGAGGGCTTAGCCGATGAGGAACTGCTAGCTAAAAGTGCTTTAACGCAAGCAAGGCAAC
>NZ_NPKW01001268.1:0-493 GCF_002265885.1 Vibrio sp. 03_296 | reverse complement strand
TTACAGCGTAACATGGCGGAGATGGCTCGCTTGATATCGCTGTTAAAGTGATGACCATAGTCTAGTTCAAGCTCGTGACGATGTTGGCGCAATAGGTCGATAAAAGTGCTCATACGGTCAGCTCCCAGTCGAGGTGCAGGCGGTCAGCCAGTTGATTGAGAGCTTGATTCGCATCATGTAACTTGAGTTGTGTGAGTTGAGTATAACGAGCCGTTGTATTTAAACTCGCATGACCAAGAAGGATTTGCAGTGAACGCAGGTCAAGCCCTTGCTCTAGGAGATGGGTTGCAAAGCAATGTCGGAGTGAGTGAGGGGTAATTCGCTTATGAATACCACATTCCTGTACAACCTGTTTAAGTGCTTTTTGTGCTCCTTGATCATTAAACGCGACATCACAACACTTACCTTTGCTTGGGAATAACAGTTTGGGATGTCGGTGTGTACACCAGTATCGGCGTAAGGCGTGAAGCGTTCTGTGAGGGAGTGGTACCAG
>NZ_NPKW01001267.1:0-1281 GCF_002265885.1 Vibrio sp. 03_296 | reverse complement strand
TGAGCTTGGATGCAAGGCGCATAACAAGCGTTCAAGTGGGACTTGGCACGCGTGGCATTTTTGGCTTGCAGTTTATTTAGTGGTTAGGGTGTGATGCGGTAACGTTTGTAGTGCGTGCCTGCGCCCCTTAACGCGGCGTTATGCTTAATCAAGTAAAATCAGTGGTTTATGGTTTTCTTTGTTCCCTCGGCTTTTCAGTTTGATGTTTGTCGGCAAGTTGGCTTTTTTGAGCGCTGTTTTTTGGACGCTTATTCTTTGGCGCTGAAAATTCAGAGCGTTGCCTCAATCAATTTTCGGGTAAGCGCGAGGTTAGGGCGGTTGGCTCAATCAGAAATCCATTTCTAGGTTTTCAAACTTCAAACTAGATTTGCCAAAATCTCGAGCCTGATTGTCAAAACTATGATTCATTTCGGTTTTCTAATCTTTGCCTTTTGTTTGTGAATCAAAGTCGAGTTAATCTTGGTTCTGGTCAAACGTAAGCCATTGAAGCTTAAGCATAACAAGGCGTTTAAGCGGGATTCATGCCGCGTGGCATTTTTGGTATGCGGTTGGTTTTGGTGGTGAAAGTGGTCTGCGGAARSTTGGTTTAGGCGGCATTCACCCCTTAACGCGGCGTTATGCTTAATCAAGTAAAATCAGTTGGTTATGGTTTTTCTTTGTTCCCTTGGCTGATTGGTTTTGTGTTTGTCGGCAAGCCGGCTTTTGTGAGCGCTGTTTTTCGGACGCATATTCTTTGGCGCTAGAAATTCAGAGAATTGCCTCATTCAATTYTCGGGYAAKCGCGAGGTTAGGGCGGTTGGCTCAATCAGAAATCCATTTCTAGGTTTTCAAACTTCAAACCAGATTTGCCAAAATCCGAAGTCTGATTATCAAAACTATGATTCATTTCGGTTTTCTATGTGATTCAAAGTCGAGTTAATCTTGGTGCTGATTAATCATAACCCATTGAAGCTTAAGCATAACAAGGCGTTTAAGCGGGATTCATGCCGCGTGGCATTTTTGGTATGCGGTGAGTTTTGGTGGTGAAAGTGGTCTGCGGAAGCTTGGTTTATGCGGCACTCACCCCTTAACGCAGCGTTATGGCTCACAAGGTCCGCAATCTCAGAAATAAAGGTTGTTCACATCAAATTTACGGTATCATGCACAATTGACTAAACTGTAGTTACTTATGCTTATACCAACTAATACACCTTCTTCCTCAAATGTATCTTGCATCAACAGCCTAAGCTTGCTGCTGCCGCCTTGAAGTTATGATTATCTCGGATACTGGAGTGCCAGAAG
>NZ_NPKW01001266.1:0-752 GCF_002265885.1 Vibrio sp. 03_296 | reverse complement strand
GATTAAAGAGAACATGGATGAGCAGCTCAAGCATTGTCATGAGGCACCATTCTATACCTTAGGTCCACTGACCACCGACATTGCCCCTGGCTATGACCACATTCTTCTGGGATTGGTGCGGCCATGTGATTGGTTGGTATGGCTGTGCATGCTTGCTACGTAACGCCAAAGGAGCACTTAGGTCTACCCAATAAAGAAGATGTGAAAACCGGCTTGATAACCTACAAACTGGCTGCGCACGCGGCGGATTTGGCCAAAGGGCACCCGGGCGCGCAAGTTCGTGACAACGCATTGTCTAAAGCTCGTTTTGAATTCCGTTGGCAGGATCAATTTAATCTCTCGCTCGACCCCGATACGGCACGTGCATTCCACGATGAAACCCTGCCACAAGAGTCGGGCAAGGTTGCGCATTTCTGTTCGATGTGTGGCCCCAAATTCTGCTCGATGAAGATTTCGCAAGAAGTTCGTGAGTATGCTAAAGGGCAACAGGCTGAGGAAGGACAGGCGATAGCAGTTAAGCTGTTGGATGACCCATTGGAAGGGATGAAACAAAAGTCCGCGGAATTCAAAGCGTCGGGTTCGGAGTTGTACCACCCCGCAGTGAGTCATGAAGAAGTGGCCGAGGGTTAACAATGAGACTGCTGATTCCTTCTGCCATTATTGAGCTGACGGGAGAAATTCAGCAGTGTTTGCTCTTGGCAAAGTCAGCAAGGCTTTGCCATTGACCATATAGAGTTGGGCTAACGCCCAAC
>NZ_NPKW01001265.1:0-718 GCF_002265885.1 Vibrio sp. 03_296 | reverse complement strand
ACCTGTTTTAGACAAGAAAAAAGGCTCCAATGGAGCCTCAGACTGCTGACAAAGGTCTAGCTTTCGAGCTAGACCTTTGATCTAATAGGGGTATCGAAATATGGATACTCCGATATGCTTCAAGAACCCACCCCGCAACAATACGAACTGGAAATGGTGACGATGGAACAGTTAGTTCCTAAAGACCATTTAGTGCGCAAAATCGATAATGCTATCGACTTYGAATTCATTCGTGATGAAGTYGCTCATCTTTATTGTAAAGATAATGGGCGTCCACCTGTTGACCCTGTTCGTCTCTTCAAAATCATCTTGCTTGGTTATATCTTTGGTATAAAAAGTGAGCGTCAGCTCGTTAAAGAAATTGAAGTGAATGTCGCTTACCGTTGGTTCTTACGGATGTCATTAACAGAGAAAGTCATCCACGCTTCTACTCTAAGCCAAAACCGCATTCGTCGCTTTAATGGCACGGATGTGTTCGAACGTATTTTTATCAATATCGTAGAGCAAGCCATGACGAAAGGCTTGGTCGCGGGATCAAGAGCTCTTTACGGACAGTACTCATCTCAAAGCGAACGCCAACAAGAATAAACACACCAATAAAGTCACGGCGGTTCGCGCGAGTGCCTATCTTGATATGCTGGATGACGACGTCGCGTTAGACCGAGAAAAAGCGGGTAAGAAGCCTCTTAAGGCTCGTGAATCAGAGTCAAAAACAAAG
>NZ_NPKW01001264.1:0-619 GCF_002265885.1 Vibrio sp. 03_296 | reverse complement strand
CACTGATAGCGAACATCTATCTGGATGCGTTCGATCAGGAGATGCGAAAGCGTGGTCACCGCATAGTGCGCTATGCGGATGATATCTTGATCTTCTGTCGTAGCCGAGCAGGAGCAGAGAATGCGCTTGCACAGGCGACAAAGATACTGGAAAAAGAGTTGAAACTGACGGTGAATCAGAGCAAATCTCATATAGCACACAGCGAAAATGGGGTGAAGTTCCTTGGACGTCGAAATCGGGGAAACAATACACCCGAATTCAGCCCAAGAAACTGGCTCTGTTCAAACAGACGTTGAAGCAGATGACCAAACGCAATGGCGGAAAGCCACTAGAGCAGGTCATTAACGAGCTAAATCCCGTCTTACGAGGGTTCAGTCAGTACTTCAGGATCGCCAATACCAGCAGGGAGTTCTCGCGAATAGCAGGATGGTTAAGGCGCAGACTGCGCAGCATCCAGTTAAAATTATGGAAGAAACCGACACGGTTGCACCAGAGGCTGAAACAGCTTGGTTACAAGCCGCCGTTCAGGTCAATTCAAATGAGTAGCTGGAAAAATGCRCAGAGTCCCTTAGCCAGYTATGCGATGCCAAATCAATGGTTTAACGATCTTGGTTTGTTC
>NZ_NPKW01001263.1:0-564 GCF_002265885.1 Vibrio sp. 03_296 | reverse complement strand
GAAAAGTCTATGCCTACTACATGAGATAGTTTTTTGATAGTGGTATCGTGACAAGACCTGTCCCACAGCAGACATCTAAAAGTGAGGATGCTTTTTGACTAGACAATAGTTCTCGCAGGAAGGATATTTCACTAGCATAAGCACTCCCATACTGCGCATCGTATTCCTCACCTGACCAAAACTCACTTTTACTTTGTTTCAACGACTCTTCTCCTAGAGATCGGATGCGCTATAACGCCGCGTTAAGGGGTGCAGGCACGCAATACAAAAGCTACCGCACAGCGACTTAATCACCAAACCCAACGCAAACCGAAAATGCCACGCGTGCCAAATCCCACTTAAACGCTTTGTTATGCTTAAGCTTCAATGGCTTACGTTTGATCAGAACCAAGATTAACTCGACTTTGATTCACAAACAAAAGCCAAAACGTAGAAAACCGAAATGAATCATAGTTTTGATAATCAGGCTCGGAATTTGGGCAAATCTGGTTTGAAGTTTGAAAACTAGAGAATGGACTTCTGATTGAGCCAACTGCCTAACCTCGCGCTTACCCGAAAACTTGA
>NZ_NPKW01001262.1:0-279 GCF_002265885.1 Vibrio sp. 03_296 | reverse complement strand
GGACTTTCCAGACCGTTCGTCTAACACATGTAAAGCTTAAGGGCTAATCCAATTTCGCTCGCCGCTACTTTCGGAATCTCGGTTGATTTCTTTTCCTCGGGGTACTTAGATGTTTCAGTTCTCCCGGTTCGCTTCATTGAGCTATGTATTCACTCAATGATACTGGCTTATGCCAGTGGGTTTCCCCATTCGGAAATCGTAGACTCAAGTGGCTGTTACTGCCTCATCTACGCTTATCGCAAGTTACTACGTCCTTCATCGCCTGAGACTGCCAAGGCA
>NZ_NPKW01001261.1:0-1532 GCF_002265885.1 Vibrio sp. 03_296 | reverse complement strand
AACAGCAACACCTTTGCCACGTTGCGGTAATAACCAATTGACGACGAGCTCATTGATTTGTTTGATGTATGAGCTACACCGGCACGAAACTCAGACAAAGGCTGAATATCTTGATCGAAATGAATACGACTCATATTGACTCCCATTAGTACAAAATAACGTACAAATAATAGTTCAACTGACCCTTTTGAGCAAGAAGTTGATTCTGTGTTATAACGCCGCGTTAAGGGGTGAATGCCGCATAAACCAACCTTCCGCASACCACTTTCACCACCAAAACTCACTGCAAACCAAAAATGCCACGCGGCATGAATCCCGCTTAAACGCCTTGTTATGCTTAAGCTTCAATGGCTTACGTTTTACTAAAAACAAGATTAACTCGACTTTGATTCACAAACAAAAGCCAAAAGCCAAAAAACTGAAATGACTCATGATTTTGAAAATCAGACTTTGAAATTTGGCAGCTAAAACGAAAAAACCTAAGATCAAATCTCTGATTGAGCCAACCGCCCTAACCTCGCGCTTGCCCAAGAATTGAATGAGGCAATTCTCTGAATTTCTAGCGCCAAAGAATAAGTGTCCGAAAAACAGCGCTCAAAAAAGCCGACTTGCCGACAAACACAAAACTGAAAAGCTGAGGGAACAGAAAAAACCATAAACCACTGATTTTACGTGATTAAGCATAACGCTGCGTTAAGGGGTGAATGCCGCATAAACCAACCTTCCGCAGACCACTTTCACCACCAAAACCAACCGCATACCAAAAATGCCACGCGGCATGAATCCCGCTTAAACGCCTTGTTATGTTTAAGACACAAAGGGTTAAGTTTTGCGATACCAAGAGCTTAACTCGAGTTACCTTTAAAAACCAAAACCAGACGCTAAAAAGCTGAATTAACTCATAAATTTGATTCTAATGATTTTGAGTTTTAGCGTGAGAAACCGAAAGCTGGAGCTCAAACTTTGAAGCTAAGACGCTTTATTCGACTCACAAACGCACTGAGCTTTAATGAGGCAACTCTCAGAATTTTTCGCGCCCACGAATTGGAGTCCAGAAAACAGCGACAACTAAAAGTAACTTGCCGACAAGACCAAAATTAGAAAGCCGAGAAAGCAAAGAAAAGATGCAACCAACTGATTTTACGTGACTAAACATAACGCTGCGTTAAGGGGTGAGTGCCGCCTAAACCAACTTTCCGCAGACCACTTTCACCACCGAAATTCACCGCATACCCAAAATGCCACGCGGCATGAATCCCACTTAAACGCCTTGTATGGATAATAACTAACGAATCAGGGTAAGGTGAGACCCAGACTTTAGCTGCAACTAAAGTTCTCTATCTGATAGTTCGATTGAACGCTGGCTCCTCTATTGAGAGACCGATAACAAGAACGAACATCAGATAGAACTCCAAGCATCACACTCGAATAGTCTTCTGGGTCTCGAGCCCGCATTTCGCAAGCAAGAGTTAGCTTATTATGAATACAAATACACTTCAAAACATTAATGTCGGCGTTGATACAGGTAAGAC
>NZ_NPKW01001260.1:0-575 GCF_002265885.1 Vibrio sp. 03_296 | reverse complement strand
GTGTTGCTCCCATGAATAGAGAAAGTGGCCGCTATAAAGGCAAACGAATTATCCAAGGTGGGCGCGCTCAGGTGCGTACAGTCCTGTATATGGCGATGATGTCTGCAATGCAATCTAACCCTGTTTTTAAGACCACATATCAGCGATTACTGGAAGCAGGAAAACCCAAAAAAGTAGCCATCATTGCCTGTGTTAGAAAGATGGTTGTGATCCTGAATTCAATGCTAAGAGACGGAACTATGTGGAATGAAAATATGGCGAAAAATTAACTATTGACGCCATACTCGCTTTGTTAGGCGCGCAGCTGCAATTGGTAAAAATCGGTTTCATCATGACTTCGGATTAGGGCGACAATATACCCAACCATTACGCTTATAGAACCTTAACGCCCTTGCGTTCGTTCTACTCACGGAAAGCACAGCACGATTACAGCCAGCTCGTGCTAATTCTGATTCGAGGTAGACCTGAACTTGCTGGCTCAAACCAGAACCGCGAACTTCAGGCAACAAGTAAACTAAATGAACATAACCGGTCTCTGGCTCGGGTGAAAAAGAACGAAACTCTAACTGCCCTAC
>NZ_NPKW01000126.1:0-5701 GCF_002265885.1 Vibrio sp. 03_296 | reverse complement strand
GGGCAACTGAATGGTGATCAAGCGCTCATTGAAGTCTCAGCCTTTGTTGGTGCCGCTTTCGCTAAAACTGGAAAAAGGGTTGGTTCATGCTGCGCAAGAGCATCAAGATCGTTTTGCTCGGATGGGGATCCTCTTTAAAATGCGTAATGAGAAAGCCCTAATGGTGATGGGGGTGCCTGCGCCATTAAGGCAACAAAATTTACAACTTCTTATTCCAGATCTGTTATCTTACGCCGCTTCGCAAGCCCAGAAGGAAGAGCAGGCACAAAATGACACGGCGATGGCGCAGTGGTTGGCGTTGCGTGTGGCAAAAGTGAAAAGCCACTATACACTTTCTGAGGCGATACAAATTATTTCGGAACTCGAACAACTCTGGCAAGAGAAGCTCCCGCTACAGGATGCTCAACTGGTCACGAGTGTCGATTTCTCGGCAACGATTGCACAACTGACATGACACCATGACTGAACAATTACCTTTAGCTCTGTTTTTAATGGGGCCGACAGCATCGGGAAAAACGGAATTAGCAATCCGATTGCGTCAACGATATCCGGTTGAACTTATCAGTGTCGACTCCGCTCTAATTTACAAGGGCATGGATATTGGCACTGCCAAACCTGATGAACGCGAGCAGCAACTGGCACCGCATCGTTTGATCGATATTTTAGATCCGACCGAAGCCTATTCTGCGGCTGATTTTCGTCGTGATGCACTCGAAGCTATGAACGAGATCGTGGCACAAGGCAAAATTCCGCTGCTTGTCGGTGGAACTATGCTGTATTTCAAGGCGTTACTCGAAGGTCTGTCACCACTTCCTGCTGCAAATGCTGAAATACGTCAGCAAATTGAACAAGAAGCATTGACGAAAGGTTGGTCAGTATTGCACGATGAGCTTCAAGAGATTGATCCTGTATCGGCAGCGAGAATACACCCGAATGATCCGCAAAGATTGTCGCGTGCATTGGAAGTTTATCGAATTTCAGGTAAAACTCTTACTGAACTGACGGAAACGAAAGGGGAAAGTTTGCCGTTTCGTGTCAAGCAGTTCGCAATAGCTCCCAAGGAAAGGGCAGAGCTCCATCGTCGTATTGAACTGCGTTTCGATAAAATGATGGAAGCCGGATTTGAACAAGAAATGAGAGCCTTGTATACACGCAAGGATCTTCATCCGGATCTTCCTTCCATTCGATGCGTCGGTTACCGACAGATGTGGGACTATTTAGACGGAAATTGCACTTTAGATGACGCGATCTATCGTGGTATCTGTGCAACTCGTCAATTGGCCAAGCGACAAATTACCTGGTTGCGCAGCTGGGATAATTTAACTTGGTTGGATAGCGAAAACATTGAACAGTCACTAGAAACTCTCTCAGAAGCCATAGCATCTGATAGAGATAGCTGTGTATAATGTGATCGTTTTTGCGTGAATACACTCTAAGAAGGATCAGTTTCTGGTAACTTGCTGTTTAGGCTGCTAGTAACTAAGGGTGTTTTTTGTTCGTTTAGCTCAGATGCAAAGGCATTTTCTTTTGCAGTGCACCACTAGCTAAATAATTACAACTACAAATTAAATAAGGAAAATAAAATGGCTAAGGGGCAATCTCTACAAGACCCATTTCTAAACGCACTCCGTCGTGAGCGTATCCCTGTATCGATTTACCTAGTAAACGGTATCAAATTGCAAGGTCAGATCGAGTCGTTCGATCAATTTGTGATCCTGCTGAAGAATACAGTAAACCAGATGGTTTATAAGCACGCAATTTCTACTGTGGTTCCTGCTCGTCCAGTGAGTCACCACAGCGGCGAGCGTGGCTCAGATCGTCCAAGCGAGAAATCGGAAGATTAATTTCGTTATCGATCATTTAAACACTTTAAGGAGTTGATTGCTTGTTTGACCGTTATGAATCCGGTGAGCGAGCCGTACTTGTTCATGTCAACTTCACGCAACAAGGCGAGTGGGAAGACCTTGCAGAATGTGAAATGTTGGTTTCTTCCTCAGGGGTAGAAACGTTACAGGTCATTACTGCAAGTCGTCAGTCACCACACGCCAAATACTACGTCGGAGAGGGAAAGGCTCAGGAAATTGCTCAAGCTGTGCAATTGACCGGAGCTGAAATCGTGATATTTAATCACGCCCTCTCTCCTGCCCAAGAGCGCAACCTCGAAAGATTGTGTCAGTGTCGAGTCATCGACCGTACCGGTCTGATTCTGGATATTTTCGCCCAACGAGCTCGTACCCACGAAGGTAAACTTCAAGTGGAGTTGGCTCAGCTTCGACATATCTCTACTCGCTTAATTCGCGGTTGGACGCACCTTGAGAGGCAAAAAGGTGGTATTGGCTTGCGTGGACCTGGGGAAACTCAGCTTGAAACAGACCGCCGTTTACTGCGTGAGCGTATTAAAGCGATTTTGCGTCGTCTAGAAAAAGTAGCGAAACAGCGTGAGCAAGGGCGCCGTGCCCGAAATCGTGCAGAAATTCCAACCATTTCTTTGGTCGGGTATACCAACGCAGGGAAATCTACCCTGTTTAACCGTATCACTGAAGCTGGGGTTTATGCTGCCGACCAATTGTTTGCGACGTTGGATCCGACTCTGCGTAAGATTGAACTGGCGGATGTTGGGCCAGCCATTTTGGCGGATACGGTCGGATTTATTCGACATCTACCACATGATCTGGTCGCAGCATTTAAAGCAACCTTGCAAGAAACGCAAGAAGCTGACATTTTGTTACATGTTGTTGATGCCAGTGATGAGCGTTTTCGTGAGAATATTCAAGCTGTTCACGTAGTACTAGAAGAAATCAATGCTCACGAGATACCAACACTCGTGGTGATGAACAAGATAGACAATATGGAAGACCAACGTCCACGTATTGAGCGCGATGATGAAGGGGTACCCCAAGTCGTCTGGCTTTCTGCGATGGATGGTCAAGGTATCGATCTCCTGTTTGAAGCGCTGACGGAACGTTTGGCTTCAAGCATGGTGGAGTGCCAGTTGCGAATCCCTCCACAACATCAAGGACGGTTTCGTAGTACATTCTTCCAGATGAAATGTATTCAACAGGAAGAATATGATCAGGATGGTAACTTGTTGATCGATATTCGAATGCAGCAAGTAGATTGGTCTAGACTTGAAAAAAGAGAAGGGGCAGTTTTGAGTGACTTTATCGTTACTTAAAGGACTGCTACAGTATAACGTCATATCAAATGATGGAGCTTTCTAATGGCGTGGAATGAGCCTGGAAATAACAACGGCAACAATGGCCGCGATAATGACCCTTGGGGTAACAATAATCGTGGTGGTCAGCGTCCGGGAGGACGAGACCAAGGGCCGCCGGATTTGGATGAAGTGTTTAACAAACTGAGTCAAAAGCTGGGTGGTAAGTTTGGCAACAAGGGAGGGCGTGGGCCTTCAATTGGTGGTGGCGGTGCAATTGGCTTTGGTGTCATTGCCGTTATTGCCGTACTTGTCTGGGTTTTCGCAGGCTTCTACACCATTGGTGAAGCGGAGCGTGGCGTGGTGTTACGTCTAGGTAAATACGATCGTATCGTTGACCCTGGTCTAAACTGGCGCCCACGTTTTATTGACGAAGTCACACCAGTTAACGTGCAAGCCATTCGCTCGCTACGTTCATCGGGTACGATGCTGACAAAAGACGAAAACGTTGTGACGGTTTCGATGGATGTTCAGTACCGTGTTGCGGATCCTTACAAATACCTGTTCCGAGTGACTAACGCTGATGACAGCTTGCGTCAAGCAACAGACTCGGCACTGCGTGCCGTGATCGGCGACTCATTGATGGACAGCATTTTGACCAGTGGTCGTCAGCAAATTCGTCAAAGCACTCAACAGACGCTAAACCAAATCATCGATAGCTATGACATGGGCTTAGTGATTGTGGATGTGAACTTCCAGTCGGCTCGTCCGCCTGAGCAAGTAAAAGATGCATTCGATGATGCGATTGCGGCGCGTGAGGATGAAGAGCGTTTCATTCGTGAAGCCGAAGCGTACAAAAATGAAATCTTGCCAAAAGCAACAGGTCGCGCAGAGCGTCTGAAGAAAGAGGCTCAAGGTTACAGTGAACGCACCATCAACGAAGCGTTGGGTCAAGTGGCTCAGTTTGAAAAGCTGTTACCTGAATACCAAGCTGCACCGAAGGTTACGCGTGATCGCCTCTACCTAGATACGATGGAAGAAGTGTATTCAAGCACATCGAAAGTGCTGATTGATTCTGAATCAAGTGGCAACTTGCTTTACTTGCCGATTGATAAGTTGGCGGGTCAAGACTCTCAAACGGATACGAAGCGTAAAACGAAATCATCTTCGACTTACGATCAAATCCAATTGGAATCAGAGAGCTCGGCTGACAACACTCAGAACACGCAGTCTCGTTCAACAGGTTCACGTCAAGGGAGATACTAAGAATGCGTAAGTTAATGATCCCTGTACTGGTTCTTGTACTTGCAACCCTATTAATGTCGTTGTTTGTCATCCCAGAAGGTGAGCGTGGTATCGTGGTTCGTTTTGGTCGAGTACTCAAAGATACCAATGACGTTACCCGAGTTTACGAACCTGGTTTGCATTTCAAAATGCCGTTGTTTGATCGCGTGAGAACGTTAGATGCACGTATTCAGACAATGGACGGACGTTCAGACCGTTTCGTGACGTCAGAGAAAAAAGACGTCATCATCGATTCGTATGTGAAATGGCGTATTGAAGATTTCGGCCGTTACTACCTTGCAACGGGCGGTGGCAACACGCTCACCGCTGAGGCGTTACTTGAGCGTAAAGTGACTGACATTTTACGTGCAGAAATCGGTGCTCGTGAGATCAAACAGATTGTGTCTGGTCCACGTAACGGTGATGTATTGCCTGAAAGCGTGACCAGCGCGGAAGTGAGCACTGAAGCGGCTCGTCAAGCTCTGGAGATCGATGGCGAACGTGACCTGATCATGTCGAATGTATTGAAGGATACGCGTGAAAGTGCCATGAAAGACTTGGGTGTTCGCGTGGTGGACTTCCGTATGAAGAAAATCAATCTTCCGGATGAAATCAGTGAATCTATCTACCGTCGTATGCGTGCAGAACGTGAGTCTGTTGCGCGTAAGCACCGTTCTCAAGGTCGTGAGAAAGCGGAAGTTATCCGTGCTCAAGCTGAGCTAGAAGTGGCGACTATTCTAGCTGAAGCGGACAAGACTGCGCGTGTAACACGTGGTGAAGCGGATGCGAAAGCGGCGAAAATTTACTCTGATTCTTACAACAAAGATCCTGAGTTCTTTAGCTTCATGCGTTCATTGAAAGCGTATGAGAAGTCATTTGGCACTAAGAGCGATATTCTTGTGTTGGATCCAAAGAGTGAGTTCTTCCAGTACATGAACAACGCAAAAGGCGCCGCAGCAAACTAATACGGTGACCTTGTGTTTTAATGAAAAGGCTCCATTGGAGCCTCAGATTGATGACGAACCCCGCTTTTTAAGTGGGGTTCTTTTTTGGAAGCGACCGTAGGTCGCGATCGTGATATTTTTTGTTATATCGTGCGCAGAAGTTTCCATTCATTACATGGGTATACAGAAGCAAGTATCTGCCTTATTTCTGCCATATTTAAGCCCATTTTTCGTAGATAGTTCACCACCAACGCTATCTTCTTGATGTTTTGGGCTGCCGCTGCCAACCAACATTGCATTTGCACAWTGGCTAGACCTC
>NZ_NPKW01001259.1:0-1132 GCF_002265885.1 Vibrio sp. 03_296 | reverse complement strand
TTTTAAATAACAATCCACGTTATCAGACCGCACTTCAGAACAATGGCGATTCTGAAAGCTTTATTCGCGGTATTCATCGTGCAGGTTATGCGACGGATCCTGAGTACGCCGACAAAGTGCTCAAAGTGCAGCAACGTATCGACAACATGTAATTCCCCAGCGCCTACTTAAAAGTACGGCCGTTCAGACTGCTGACAAAGGTCTAGCTTTCGAGCTAGACCTTTGATCTAATAGGGGTATCGAAATATGGACACTCCGATATGCTTCAAGAACCCACCCCGCAACAATACGAACTGGAAATGGTGACGATGGAACAGTTAGTTCCTAAAGACCATTTAGTGCGCAAAATCGATAATGCTATCGACTTYGAATTCATTCRTGATGAAGTYGCTCATCTTTATTGTAAAGATAATGGGCGTCCACCWGTTGACCCTRTTCGTCTCTTCAAAATCATCTTGCTTGGTTATATCTTTGGTATAAAAAGTGAGCGTCAGCTCGTTAAAGAAATTGAAGTGAATGTCGCTTACCGTTGGTTCTTACGGATGTCATTAACAGAGAAAGTCATCCACGCTTCTACTCTAAGCCAAAACCGCATTCGTCGCTTTAATGGCACGGATGTRTTCGAACGTATTTTTATCAATATCGTAGAGCAAGCCATGACGAAAGGCTTGGTCGCGGGTCAAGAGCTCTTTACGGACAGTACTCATCTCAAAGCGAACGCCAACAAGAATAAACACACCAATAAAGTCACGGCGGTTCGCGCGAGTGCCTATCTTGATATGCTGGATGACGACGTCGCGTTAGACCGAGAAAAAGCGGGTAAGAAGCCTCTTAAGGCTCGTGAATCAGAGTCAAAAACAAAGAATACCAAACCAGCACCACTGACCCAGAGAGTGGCTTCATGACTCGTGATAATAAGCCACAAGGCTTCTTCTAYCTCGACCATCGAACCGTTGATGGTCAACATGGAATTATCCTCGATACCTATACCACCGCGGGGCAACATCAATGACTCACAGCCTTACGTTCAACGCTTAGATTACACGCTTGCTACATTCCAATTGAACCCGATAGCCGTTGGACTGGATGCGGGCTACTTTACCGCTCCAGTGGCRGAGTCACTTGAACGTCG
>NZ_NPKW01001258.1:0-640 GCF_002265885.1 Vibrio sp. 03_296 | reverse complement strand
CCGCATAGTGCGCTATGCGGATGATATCTTGATCTTCTGTCGTAGCCGAGCAGGAGCAGAGAATGCGCTTGCACAGGCGACAAAGATACTGGAAAAAGAGTTGAAACTGACGGTGAATCAGAGCAAATCTCATATAGCACACAGCGAAAATGGGGTGAAGTTCCTTGGCGTCGAAATCGGGGAACAATACACCCGAATTCAGCCCAAGAAACTGGCTCTGTTCAAACAGACGTTGAAGCAGATGACCAAACGCAATGGCGGAAAGCCACTAGAGCAGGTCATTAACGAGCTAAATCCCGTCTTACGAGGGTTCAGTCAGTACTTCAGGATCGCCAATACCAGCAGGGAGTTCTCGCGAATAGCAGGATGGTTAAGGCGCAGACTGCGCAGCATCCAGTTAAAATTATGGAAGAAACCGACACGGTTGCACCAGAGGCTGAAACAGCTTGGTTACAAGCCGCCGTTCAGGTCAATTCAAATGAGTAGCTGGAAAAATGCRCAGAGTCCCTTAGCCAGTTATGCGATGCCAAATCAATGGTTTAACGATCTTGGTTTGGTTCAATATCGAGCATGTTAGGACAGGGTACGTGTTCAGCAAATTATGCTGAATGGAAGTGTGCATGAGCCGTATACGAGGCCC
>NZ_NPKW01001257.1:0-693 GCF_002265885.1 Vibrio sp. 03_296 | reverse complement strand
ACTGTTTCTAATGATGATAAAGGGATAAAAGAAGCGGTCAAAATCATCAAGAAACACCAGCCTGAACGCATCGTTATCGAAGCAACTGGCCGCCTTGAAATGCCTTTTATTATCGCCTGTTCCAAAGCCAATTTACCTTTTGTAATTGCCAATCCTATCCACATTAAACGCTTCGCTGGCGCTATTGGCCGCAGAGCTAAAAACGGATAAACTAGGATGCTCAATTAATCGCTCATTATAGCGAAGCCATTCAACCCCAATTGACCCAGTTAAAACCAGAAATTATGCGTTTAATGAGTGACTTAGTCGCCCGTCGACATCAAATTTTAACGATGCAAACTATGGAAAAGAATCGCTTACAACAACTCCCTAAAACGCTTCATTCCACAATCAATCCAATCATTACTTCCTTCAAAAATCAGATAGAGAAGATCGAAGCACTCATCATTGCTCTCATTGAAAAACGCCTTCTTATCAGAGCAAAATATCATTTACAAAGTGATCCCAGGCATCGGGAAAGTGAGTGCGGCCGCCATCATTAGCAACGTTCCTGAGTTGGGTTATATCAACAATAAACAAGCGGCTTCTCTAATAGGTGTTGCTCCCATGAATAGAGAAAGTGGCCGCTATAAAGGCAAACGAATTATCCAAGGTGGGCGCGCTCAGGTGCGTACAGTCCTGTATATGGCGATG
>NZ_NPKW01001256.1:0-507 GCF_002265885.1 Vibrio sp. 03_296 | reverse complement strand
TAGCCGGTGCTTCTTCTGTCGCTAACGTCAATGATAGTGCTATTAACACTACCACCTTCCTCACGACTGAAAGTGCTTTACAACCCGAAGGCCTTCTTCACACACGCGGCATGGCTGCATCAGGCTTGCGCCCATTGTGCAATATTCCCCACTGCTGCCTCCCGTAGGAGTCTGGACCGTGTCTCAGTTCCAGTGTGGCTGATCATCCTCTCAGACCAGCTAGGGATCGTCGCCTTGGTGAGCCCTTACCTCACCAACTAGCTAATCCCACCTGGGCATATCCTGACGCGAGAGGCCCGAAGGTCCCCCTCTTTGAGCCGAAGCTATCATGCGGTATTAGCCATCGTTTCCAATGGTTATCCCCCACATCAGGGCAATTTCCAGGCATTACTCACCCGTCCGCCGCTCGCCACCCGAGAAACAAGTTTCTCTGTGCTGCCGCTCGACTTGCATGTGTTAGGCCTGCCGCCAGCGTTCAATCTGAGCCATGATCAAACTCTTCAATTA
>NZ_NPKW01001255.1:0-540 GCF_002265885.1 Vibrio sp. 03_296 | reverse complement strand
AGTGTCAGTATCTGTCCAGGGGGCCGCCTTCGCCACCGGTATTCCTTCAGATCTCTACGCATTTCACCGCTACACCTGAAATTCTACCCCCCTCTACAGTACTCTAGTCTGCCAGTTTCAAATGCAGTTCCGAGGTTGAGCCCCGGGCTTTCACATCTGACTTAACAAACCACCTGCATGCGCTTTACGCCCAGTAATTCCGATTAACGCTCGCACCCTCCGTATTACCGCGGCTGCTGGCACGGAGTTAGCCGGTGCTTCTTCTGTCGCTAACGTCAAATGATAGTGCTATTAACACTACCACCTTCCTCACGACTGAAGTGCTTTACAACCCGAAGGCCTTCTTCACACACGCGGCATGGCTGCATCAGGCTTGCGCCCATTGTGCAATATTCCCCACTGCTGCCTCCCGTAGGAGTCTGGACCGTGTCTCAGTTCCAGTGTGGCTGATCATCCTCTCAGACCAGCTAGGGATCGTCGCCTTGGTGAGCCCTTACCTCACCAACTAGCTAATCCCACCTGGGCATATCCTGACGCGAG
>NZ_NPKW01001254.1:0-756 GCF_002265885.1 Vibrio sp. 03_296 | reverse complement strand
TCACTTGGTACATTTTAGTTTTATCATACACTCACTTTTCTACCACAATCTGTCTTGCTAGTAATTTTTCTTTTGCGTATGGTACATAAAAATGTTCCCAATATACTCTGACAGGTTTTTAGAGTGCTAGATTTATTACGAGTTATGATTCCTTTTAAGGCTGAATATTGCTTTCAGCTTGAGAATCGCTCGTCTGCAAATCAAGCGTATCACTTTGAACTAGACGTTAGAAAAGTATCTTCTGAACTGGGTATAACAACAGGGGTTAGGACGTTACAGCGCAATGCTGATATGACAATCTCATCAGTGAGTGGTGAATACATCCCTTACGACTCGATACCAACTAGCTTTACTGGTGTCGCTATCAAGTTCAACAATGGTTCTCCTAACGTACCGCCATCTGTCGAAATCAAAGCCAGTCCAGCGAAAATCCTACAAGGCCACAACATCTTCGGCCCATGCTCAATACTGCTTGGGTATGCTGAAATGTGTTCCGCGCTGGAACTCTCTCACCCGATGCTTGCAGATATGCTTGAATGGGATTTAGCTGAAGTGATGCAGTTGGACTGCACGTTCTCGGCAAATGTTGGCACTGAACAGAAAGCAAAACAGGCAATCGCTCATATGGCCAACGTGTCTCACGGGCAAGTTAAAGCGTCACGTAGTGAATACGAAACAACGTGTTATCACAACAGAGCATCTTCACACTGGCGTGGTAAGTGTTACAAACAACAGATTCGAGAAGCAATACAACGA
>NZ_NPKW01001253.1:0-1103 GCF_002265885.1 Vibrio sp. 03_296 | reverse complement strand
GCCCAATGCCTCGACGGGAAGTGTGTATAGGTAAATCAGGCATAACCAAGGGAAAGAGCAACGTCTTACCTCGGGAGATCTCATTGCCTGTCTCAGATGAGACTAATACAGCAGTGATGTTGTGTGATGGGTAATGAGAAGTCAGCAGAAGGCATAGTACTTTGAGGAAGTACAACTCAAGGGAAGGCCTGAACTGAATATATCAAGAAGCAGTCACTAGACACTCAATCATGTGGAGTCATAGCAAGATGGAAGACATCTCTACGTCCCAATGGGCGATACCGCAAGTAAGGCTCATGGTCACGAAGAATGACAAGCATGATCGGCGTAGAAAGGAGGACGAGTCTTGGTGACCCCAACACCGTTGATGGAACAAATCAGCGCCTCAGCGAATTTGAACCATGCTCTTCGACGCGTGAAGAGGAACAAGGGGTGCGCAGGCGTCGACAGACTCGACATTACAGCGACCATCTCTAAACTTCGACAAGCTTCGAATGGGCAAGCGCTCCGCCAGAGTCTTCTGGACGGAAGCTACCAACCTCAACCTGTTCTGGGTATAGAAATCCCTAAAACGAATGGTGGCGTCAGGCAATTAGGTATCCCTACGGTACTGGATAGGATAGTCCAACAGGCGATCACATCAGTACTGTCAGACATCTATGAGCCGAAGTTCTCCAACAGCAGTTATGGGTTCAGGCCAAACCGTAGTGCGCATCATGCGCTTGCGGCAGCAAGCCGCTATATCAGAGAAGGGCGGGGTTATGTAGTGGATATCGATCTAGCCAAATACTTCGACACGGTGAACCATGATAGGGTGATGCACAGATTATCTAAGGACATTAGTGATAAACGAGTATTAAAGCTAATCAGGGCATATCTACAGGCAGGCTTAATGCGAGATGGGTTAGTAGAGCGAAGACAACGAGGAACACCGCAGGGTGGTCCATTATCTCCGTTACTTTCCAATATCGTATTAGATGAACTGGACAAAGAGTTAGAGCGGAGAGGGCATAAGTTCTGTCGATATGCAGATGACTGCCAAATCTACGTTCGTAGTGAGGAAGCCGCGCATCGAGTCAAAGAGTCGATAACGGAGTTCTTGG
>NZ_NPKW01001252.1:0-527 GCF_002265885.1 Vibrio sp. 03_296 | reverse complement strand
CCCTTATCTAGTAAAGTCACTGAGTTATCAGGTAGAGAGTCAATAAAGGGCATTGCAAGCGGTATTTCACCACGACGATAGGGGCTTATAGCTGCGTCTACAATGACATGTGAGCGAACATTCATCATTGTCACCACCCTAAGTACTGGATGAGGTGTCTGCCTCTCGCTGGATGTATTACCTGACCCAAAATGTTCTCTTAGTTCTGTGTATCAGCGGTTCGAAAAAAGAGCCCCATCAATAGCGAGACTTGTAAGCCTTGCCAAGTATCCTCGGGGTAACGCTCTAGACCCCATGTGTGACTGCATTGTCTAAACAACCATTCTGGAGCAGCTTTACCAAGGCGTTGCCTTGCTTGCGTTAAAGCACTTTTAGCTAGCAGTTCCTCATCGGCTAAGCCCTCGGCACAGACATTCATTCGCCGTGCGACTTCTGCAATAGACTCATTGCGGAAAAACGCCATTCCAACAATAAGCCAAAGAACCATATCACTAGGTAAACGACGTCGACGAATTGTCGCTTTATCG
>NZ_NPKW01001251.1:0-595 GCF_002265885.1 Vibrio sp. 03_296 | reverse complement strand
CTTCGATAACGATGCGTTCAGGCTGGTGTTTCTTGATGATTTTGACCGCTTCTTTTATCCCTTTATCATCATTAGAAACAGTAAAAAAGATATCAAATGGGCGGATATAGATATCTAGATTTGCTTTGCCAGTATCCACACCGACATTAATATTTTGAAGTGTGTTTGTATTCATAATAAGCTAACTCTTGCTTGCGTAATGCGGGTTCGAGACCCAGTCGAGTATTCGAGTTTGGTGCTTGGAGTTCTATGTCGCGTTCATGTTTGTTATCGGTCTCTCGATAGAGGAGCCAGCGTTCAATCGAACTACAACATAGAAAGCTTTAGTTGCGGCTAAAGCCTGGGTCTCACATTACCCGAAACAGGTCGATTAATGGGGATAATTTCCCATACAARGCGTTTAAGMGGGATTCATGCCGCGTGGCATTTTTGGTATGCGGTTGGTTTTGGTGGTGAAAGTGGTCTGCGGAAGCTTGGTTTATGCGGCATTCACCCCWTAACGCAGCGTTAGTTGCCTTATCAATATCGACAATGTTCAATTTACATTGTACAAGTTAGAGTGGCTGAGGATTATACTTGTTCCATTAAATGTACA
>NZ_NPKW01001250.1:0-447 GCF_002265885.1 Vibrio sp. 03_296 | reverse complement strand
CCTCCAAGTAGACATCGTTTACAGCGTGGACTACCAGGGTATCTAATCCTGTTTGCTCCCCACGCTTTCGCATCTGAGTGTCAGTATCTGTCCAGGGGGCCGCCTTCGCCACCGGTATTCCTTCAGATCTCTACGCATTTCACCGCTACACCTCGAAATTCTACCCCCTCTACAGTACTCTAGTCTGCCAGTTTCAAATGCAGTTCCGAGGTTGAGCCCCGGGCTTTCACATCTGACTTAACAAACCACCTGCATGCGCTTTACGCCCAGTAATTCCGATTAACGCTCGCACCCTCCGTATTACCGCGGCTGCTGGCACGGAGTTAGCCGGTGCTTCTTCTGTCGCTAACGTCAAATGATAGTGCTATTAACACTACCACCTTCCTCACGACTGAAAGTGCTTTACAACCCGAAGGCCTTCTTCACACACGCGGCATGGCTGCATCA
>NZ_NPKW01000125.1:0-16088 GCF_002265885.1 Vibrio sp. 03_296 | reverse complement strand
TTGAAGAGACGAACAGGGTCAACAGGTGGACGCCCATTATCTTTACAATAAAGATGAGCGACTTCATCACGAATGAATTCAAAGTCGATAGCATTATCGATTTTGCGCACTAAATGGTCTTTAGGAACTAACTGTTCCATCGTCACCATTTCCAGTTCGTATTGTTGCGGGGTGGGTTCTTGAAGCATATCGGAGTATCCATATTTCGATACCCCTATTAGATCAAAGGTCTAGCTCGAAAGCTAGACCTTTGTCAGCAGTCTGAGCCGTCACATGAAGTGTGGCGGCTCTTTGTTTTACTGACGTTGTTACTTTGTACTTAATCCATTACGGGCAACTGCTCAATGGAGCGACGGTAGCGACGGTACTCACCAGAATTCCATAGCCAGATGCTTTCCACTGGAATAGCGTAATATTGCGCGTAGTCTGGATTGTCCGTAACCTGTTCCTTGATGTTTTTTTCAGCTTGTGCGGAAAAGGCAAGTAGATTTTCAAGGTATTCAGGAGCACTTTCTTTATTGGTATCAATAGCTTGCCAAGCGACCAAAAGATCATTTTGGTTGTGGCAGCCATCAGCAGCATCTTGCCCTTTCGGGTAGTAACAGTTGTTTGCCTTATCATGGACAAATTTGGGGCTAAAGGGATTAAATAAGCTGTTAAATGAGCTCGCACCATTCAGTAGTTCAACGGTTTTACTGTCTCGCAACAAATACAATGTAGCGTCCTTTTGTGAACGGATACCTAACTTAGCAAAGTTAAGGTATGTCTTTACTGGATTAGGCAAATTATTCAAAAGCTCAAGGTGTAGTTCTCTTCCATCAATAAACATGGCTTTTTTAGCAATCTCTTTTGCCAGACCATTGCGACGTGTCACCATGTACTTACGTGTTTTCCAAGTAAATTCGTAACCGCCTTTTAAGTCGACAGATAAACTTGGTTTGGTCAGCGTAATATCGTCAATCAAATGTTGCGAGCTATCAGAAAGCCCATACTCTTCAGCTTGGCCGAATGCCACTAAGTTGGTCAGCAACGCATTAAAATATGGTGTGACGGTGCTCTGTGACAACTGGAAGTAGCTTTTAATACCATAGAGATATGGCGGCACCTCAATAGAGCTACGCAGATCTGGTACATAACGCGACTTGGTTTCAACATACTCACCAGTTTGATCAACGAAGACAGGAGAACGGAACTTGTCATCGGCGAAACCCAAGAAGCTAAGGTACTCTTTCATTTTTCTTGGGGTGCCTTTAGTGCCACTGCGAACATCGGAAACATCCATTAAAGCCATATTGGATCTGTCGCGTGCATTGGTCCAATCATCTCGTTGGACCAACATTTGCGCTGCAAGTAGTTTATCAGTCCAAATCCCCATTAAATCAATGGCGGAGGATGAGGATTGATGCGGGTTATTGGCTTTCATATCGGCATACGGGCGGCCATCACGCGTCTCGGCGAGCACTTTGATCGGCTGTGACCCTTTTGCTAACTCAGCGACCAAATCTGCGTCGAAACATGACTCAGGTAGCGTGGTTTTATAGGCAATGCTCTGGCCAAATTGCGCCCAAAGATCGTTTAATGAGACAAAGCGATATAACGACTGACCATCGCTAGAGACTTCAATTTCGCAAACATGGTCAGGCTGCGCCATCACCTCAACAAAGAAATTTGCTGCCAACAATGAAGCATCAAAGGTGTCACAAATCATCTGTGCCCCTTGTGGTAGCTGACTTCTACGGAACTTATATTGGCAGTTGTCTGTGTAGAAATTTGCTACGTTTTGCCCGTAACTCTCTTCCTCTTCCCCTTTAAGTTGCGCGAAGTAGTAGTCGATCTCACCTAAATCTTCGACAACTTTGCGAATTTCATTGAACTGATTGAGGCGCGCGATGGTGTAGTTATGCACCTGATATTCGTAAAACTGGTTACGTCCATTCCGTTTATTAAGGAACTCATAGCTGTCCCAGTATTGCTGAATACGGAATTCGGTCAGTTCAAGGATATTGGTGCCTTCATCAAAACGATTACAGGTGGTTGTGCTGCTAGTGTTTCCATCCGAGCAGTAGTAGTAATTTTTAACGCTTTGAGTCGGTTGGCTATCGTCTTGTTTTTTCAACTGCTCTTTGAGCACTTCCAAAGTACCGAGTGGATAAGCACGGTAGTTTTGACGCACTTTTTCGTCGATTTCACTTAAGCTAACGTAAGCCACTGTCGTTTCGCCTTTATCATCAAGCGTTTTAACTTCCGCTTGACGTTGGTAGCCAAAACGCAATGCGGCAATATCGTACTTACCGTAAGTTGGCAGCTCGTCAAAAATGGACGCACCGTAGTCCATAATAGAACTGTAAGCGGGGACTTTGTCGTAGCCAAGTGCAGTGATTTCTTGCTCGCTATAGAAGTTACTTTTATCCATAGAGCCCATAAAGTTGTGGCGCAAACCGAGGTTGTGGCCAAGCTCATGGACTAACGTTGACGTATAAATGTGCTGCGAAATCTGTTTGGTTACTTGCGCTTGCTGATCAGCGTTGAGATCTTCCCACGCTTTGAGCTTGGTGTTGACCTTGTCGGCGTAATCGGGTGCAGAAGGGTCTAAATGAGCGTTGTCAAAATAGCCACCTGCTTTGTAATCAATACCTTTGATCAACCCTTTTGACTGAGTGCTTACCCACAAGAACTGATCAGAATACATGTTTTGCTCAGCGTAGGCTTGACGCTGTTTTGCGTAGGATAAAGCTTGTTTGTTGAAGCTGTATTCGCTCTGCATATCTGGGCGAAGCCAAGTCACTACGCCGTCATTGAAATCTGGCTCGCTAGCGGCCACCAAGGGTAGGGACGTTTGAATATTGGTAATATTTTTATCTACGATGAAGTCAGAGACCCTTTCGGCGCCAAAGGTCATGGAGGTGGTGCCTGCATCAGAGTCATCGGTTCCATTGTTGACCGCTGGATCTGTCTCATCCAATTTGAACTCTGCTGGGCGGGCAATCTCTTGGCGATTGTAGTGAACCGCTAGTCTGCGCCACATTTCACGAGCCGAAGCGCGGATCACACCGGCATATTGGTTCACATGCGCATGGACAATTTCACCCGTGAGCGGGTTGGTTGCTGATGGGCCGTAACCTAGCAATCCGTTATCAACCGGATCGGTGATTAGGTTAAACATGTTGATACGCAAATCACCGGGATGTTTGCCTGCAGGTTTGTCTTTGTTGACGATGTTGATTTTTGGCACACCAGTACCAGTAAGAATCTGGTTAATGTGTTCGATAGTGTCGAGAGTGGTTTGCAGAAACTCCCGCCCCTCAGGTGAAAAATAACTGTCGCTTAAATAATAATCGACGGACTCTTTTTTCGGGTTGAAGCGGTTAATGAGTCGGAACTTTTCACCTTGTAGATTGGCCTCGCCATTGACTGAAAGTGGTGTTTTTTCATCATTAAAAAAACCATAACGCTGTGAGTCTTTGCCTGGGTAGTGGACCACTTCGTAATCTGGGCTAGCAAGCTTGTCGAGTTTCACCAGCGAGTAGAAAAAACGCGTTTTGAAAGAAAGATCTTCCAGTTGAGAACCAAATTGATACATATCATCCGCACTGGCGGTGAATGTGCGTTCAACTTCAACGTTAATGACACCGGCGGTCGCGTCGTATTCCCAATGCACTAAACGAGGCTCGGCGGTTTCTGTGACATTGTCAGCAGTCCACCATGCGTCAACGGTATCAACGGCCAATGACTTAATGCCCGCGTAATCGGGCGTGAAGTGAGTGGTATCTTGCCAGTTTAGACTGGCGTCTGTGTTGAGCTCTTCTTTGTTGGTGCACTCATCAAACTGATCTTCAGTGCAGCGATATTGCTGGAATTCACCAGGGATCTTAAGAACCGGAGCGAGGTTGATGCTGCTGTCGTATCGGCTTGGCTTGCCATTAATAATGGTATCGCGGTCTACTTCTTCTGCGATGATGCCATTGGCTTTATCAAAACGCAGCGTGACTAATTTGGGCGTTCCCTGAAAAAAGCCTCGTTGAGTTGCCGCATAGCGTGGCGCCGCGCCTGTCGATGGCATATAAAGCCAAAGCGCTTCAGTATCTAAAGAGCTTTTAGTTATTTGCTCTTCAGCTCTCGGTTGATATTCATATGCGCGTTCCTCTGCGCCACAGCCATACAATGCCACAGACACCATAGTGGCGAGTAATAACTTTCTATACATGTTGTGCACCAGTTTAATAGTTATATGTGAGTGTTAAGTAGTAAGTTGGCTTGTCCAAGTCGAATAAGGTGTCGATTGGGTTTGGTCCTCGGTCGGTATCGAAATACCTGGCGCTGTTGGTTAAACCAGCAGCGATAGAAAAGCTTTCAGTTACGTTGTAACCAATCTCTTCGGCGTGTGAGAATTCAGGAGAATATTCTGAACCTCGGTAGGTCCACGATTTTGAACTGTCTATGGTGGTGGAGATCCACCAGTCACCATATTCGTAGCTCAAACCAAAACTGTTACTCAGGCGATACTCTTCGAGCTGAAGATTGCCTGCCGTGGTGTAACGATGGAAATTTTTTCTTAGACGAACGGAATCGGTTAGTTGTAGCCCTTCAAGCAAAAAGCCAAGGTCATAGCTGAGATTGAGATCCGCACGAAAAGCAGTAGAAAGGTCGGTGGTTTTTGCGATGTCAGAAATAGGAATTAACCCACGAATACTCGCAGAAAAATTGAGATTTTCTGTTGGTTGATAGAGATCTCGGTAAACCGCTCGTAACCAGACATCTCGCCAATACTGTCCCTCATGCCCGTCGAATTGATGAACGCCACTGAAATTGGCGCTAAAGAGCCAGTTGGTTTCCGTTTCATATACCACGGTGAGACTGGCGTCGAGAGAACGTGATGCAAGATAGCTGTTGTCGGGGTAGGCGTTGCGGCTGTATGAAGTCGAAAACGTCAAATTCCACGGACTGTTTTGAGTCGGTGGCGCCACCATAGATTCGGCGACATCTTCTGCATGAACTGTAAACGGCAAGCAAGATGCAGTTAGCGCACACAGTGCAATATGACACTGTTTCACTCTACTTTCCTTGTAATTTGTGATTAATGTAGTGTTTTTTATGATTGACGGATACTAGAGGAATCATTGGAAGAAGAACATCTATTCATGGAAAGTATCAATATCTTGTGTCACCAGTACTAATTTGTGAGCCTGCTCGAATGTTAATCGTTTTGTTTTGAGCTCCAACCGCCTCTTTTAGTTGCTGAGCTCTTATTGTATATGGAATGAGTTGCACTCCTGCTTGGTTGACACATAACCTTCATCAATTTTTCTCGTAAAAAGGACTTGATTAGATCAATTAATGCACTATTATGACGAAGTGTCATTTGTGACGGTTCGTCAAAAATGAGTGAGATTCCTTTAGTAGGGATTCGTGTTACAATCGCAGCGGGAGTACGTCGATACGGAAGAGTGAATGATGTTTAACTTTGGTTGTAAGAAAAGTGATGAGCAAAACGGGTGTGGGTTTTCGGCTGGAAAGACGAAAAAACAGCAAGCTATCGCTGATCGAGAAGTTGAATTAATTCTGTTAGCAAAAGCCATCGTACAGAAGGAAGGATTTGCCAACCTTACGATGGACAAACTAACAGCGGCCAGTCCGTACTCAAAAGGGACGATTTACAATCATTTTTGCAGTAAAGAGGATGTGATTTTAGCGCTGTGCATTCATTCGCTAAAAAACGAAGCGCTTCTCTTTAATCGTACCGCAGCGTTTGAAGGTACGACGCGAGAAAAAATGATCGCGATGCATGTCGGTTACCGTATTTACTCGCGTCTAGAGCCGGTGTTATCGACCTGTGCCATCATGGCTAAAACGCCATGGGTGCTAGAGAAAGCGTCGCCTGCGAGGGTGAATGAGTTAAATGAGCTTGAAGAAAAAGTGATTTCAGGTGCGGATGCTCTTGTGAGCTACGCGGCCGAAGTCGGCGATGTGAAATTTTCACCCGCAGTGGGTTCTGATGCCATTGTATTTGCTAACTGGTCAATTGCATTTGGTTCGAATGCCTTGACGCAAAACGCATCAAATAGTCACTGTATCAGTCGCCTTCAAGATCCATTTACGGTGCTACATAACGCGAACTTGCTACTTGATGGACTCGGATGGAAGCCGCTTTCGAGCGAATGGGATTATCGCAAAACCTGGCGACGGGTAGAGCAAGAACTGTTTGCTGAAGAAATCGCTTATCTCGAATCTGTTGGTCGATAAAGGAACAAAGCCAATCTTAGGATTGGTTTTTAAATCACACTTAGTGACGAATCGTCAAAAAATGAACTTGGAAAAACAAAAATGGGTTGTTCTTTGTTGATTCCAAAATTCTTCCTCTCTTAACCAGCATTTGCTGGTTTTTAAAGAGAGATTATTGACGAAACGTCACAAATGGAGAGTGTGATGAACCATCTTCAGCAGTCAACCAATGAACGCACTTCACTGCTCGCGTTCTCAACGCGGTTCAGTTTTTGGACCCTTATCATCAGCCTGATGGCCATTGTCGCGACAGCGATGGGGGCAAAAAATCTCTATTTTCGTGGGGATTACAATATCTTTTTTGACGGCAGTAATGCTCAATTACAGGCCTTTGATGAGATTCAAACCACCTTCGCGAAAACGGACAACATCGCGTTAGTCTTAGCACCTAAAAGTGGCGATGTGTTTGACCAGCGCACACTGACTCAAATCCAAGAAATGACGGAGCAAGCGTGGCAAGTGCCTTATTCAAGCCGTGTCGATTCGCTTGCTAACTACCAACATACCGAAGCGGTAGACGATGATCTGCTGGTGGAAGATCTTCTTTATCAATCGTACCCACTCACAGCGGAACGCATCACCAAGGTTCGTGCGGTCGCGATGTCAGAGCCACTACTGGTTAACGCTTTGGTCTCCGAGAAAGGCGATGTTGCGGTTATTAATATCACCATGCAAATGCCAGGGGTGGATGAGACCGCTGAAGTGAACGAGGTGGTCGCATACGTCGAACAAATGCTCAGTCATTATCGTGCAGAGTATCCTGAGGTCACCATCTACAAGGCGGGTATCATCGCAATGAACCATTCGTTTGCGATGGCGGCGCAAAACGACAGCGCGACGTTAGTGCCGACAATGCTTTTGGTGATTTTGGTTTTTCTCACCCTCATGCTGCGTTCGTTTCTCAGCGTTTTGGCGACGTTAGTGGTGATTATTGGCGCCATTGTTGCGACGTTGGGTATCGTCGGTTGGGCTGGAATGTTTTTGCATGTGGCCTCAGTAAATGTGCCGACACTGATCATGACATTGGCCGTGGCAGACTGTGTTCATGTCATTGCTAGCATGCGCCATTTTATGCGCCAAGGCATGCCGAAATCACAAGCGATTCACCGCAGTGTGACGCTCAATTTTGTGCCTATCATCATTACTTCAGTGACCACCGCGATTGGCTTCTTGATGATGAATATGTCTGATTCTCCCGTACTACGAGATTTTGGTAATTTGTCTGCGTTAGGGGTGATGATCGCGTGCGTGTTGTCCGTGAGTTTACTGCCCGCCTTGCTTAACCTGTTGCCAGTGCGTTTTAGTGCCAAACAAGCGGCGAAATCGTCGGATATTATGGATAAGTTAGCGGATCTTGTGGTGCACCGACGTAACGTTTTACTGCCACTTTCCATCGTGGTGATTGCAGGCAGTGCCGCTTTGATTCCTTACAACAAAGTCAACGATGAATCGGTCAAGTATTTCGATACCAGTAGCGAATTTCGACAAGCAGCCGATTTTATGGAGCAAAGAATTGGTGGCATGACCACGATGAGCATCGCGATTAAAACACATCAATCCCAAGGGATTGCCAGTCCAGAATTTTTAGAGGTTTTGGGTGAGTTCACCAGTTGGCTACGCGAGCAGCCTGAAACGGACCATGTGGCATCGTTGTCGGACATCTATAAGCGCCTAAACAAAAACATGCACGGTGATGATAGTGCCTATTACGCATTGCCAGCAGAGCGCGAGTTGGCCGCACAGTACTTGCTTCTCTATGAGATGTCACTGCCGTTTGGTCTAGATCTGAATAACCAAGTCAATGTCGACAAGTCTTCCGTCAAACTGCAATTGACCGTGAAAAACTTAGGTAGCGTCGAGTTGGTGGCGTTGGAAGAGCGCATCTACCAATGGTTTGCCAGCCATGCGCCGCGATACCAAGTGGTCGCCTCAAGCCCATCGCTGATGTTTGCTCATATCGGTGAAACGAACATGGCCAGCATGCTGTCTACCTTGCCGATTACCTTAATCCTAATCTCAGCACTGATGATTTTTGCTCTGCGCTCATGGCGACTAGGGGTAATCAGCTTGGTTCCGAACATTGCCCCTGCGGTGATTGGTTTTGGTCTCTGGGCGCTGATCTCCGGTGAAATCAACTTAGGTCTCTCGGTTGTGGTGACTCTGACGCTTGGCATCGTTGTCGATGATGCTGTCCACTTTCTTGCCAAGTATCAGCACGCCCGCAAAGAGGGGCAAAACGCAGAGCAGGCGGTGCGATATGCCTTCCATACCGTCGGGCGCGCTTTGTGGATCACCACGGTTGTGTTAGTGGCCGGGTTTTCGGTGTTGGCCATGTCGCAATTCCGCCTCAACTCAGACATGGGGCAGTTAAGCGCCATCGTTATCTTCGTCGCTTTGGTGATCGACTTCGTTCTATTGCCATCGTTACTGATGCGATTTGATACAGCGGAATACGCCCAATTGGAAAACTCTCAAGAGCCGAACACAACACCCATTCAACCGAATCAAGCGTAATAAGGACATCAAGATGAAAAGACTCAGCATACAAAAACTCAATACGATGGCGGTGGTGGCCGCTTTGTTTACTGCACTGTCTGCTGTACTGGGCGTCACGCCAGCGATAGCGAATGATCAAGCCAAAGGATTAGAAATCGCCAAGGAGCGCAAGCAGCGTGATCTTGGTTGGGGGGATTCGGTCGCGACCATGGAAATGCTCCTCAAAAATGCACAAGGCGAAAGTAGCCTTCGGTTGATGCGTTTGAAGTCACTGGAGGTGGAAGTCGATGGTGACAAAGGGCTTACCATCTTCGATGAGCCAAGAGACGTTCAAGGTACCGCGTTTCTCAACCATTCGCACATCAGCGATGCGGACGATCAGTGGCTCTATTTGCCTGCGCTTAAACGGGTGAAACGCATTTCGTCACGTAATAAATCCGGCCCTTTTATGGGCAGTGAGTTTGCCTATGAAGATCTCAGCTCGTTCGAGCTGGAAAAATACCGTTTTGCCTATTTGGGGGATGAATCGATAGATGGCGAGAACGCATTTGTTATCGAACAAGTGCCAACGGATGAAAACTCGGGTTATACCCGCCAAGTGGTCTGGCTGGATCAGCAACATTATCGTCCTTTGAAGATGGAGTTTTATGATCGCAAAAATGCGTTACTCAAAACCCTCGTATTTAATGAGTACCAGCAGTACCTCAATCAATACTGGCGAGCTCATAAAATGACGATGGTGAATCATCAAACGGGCAAAAGTACCGAACTGACGACGAATGCAATGGCGTTTCGAACGGGCTTAACGGAAAGCGATTTCGAGCAAAACGTGCTGAAACGCATCAAGTAGTGAGATTGATACATGAAGAAAACCATCGTTAAGGGAGGCCAGTTGCTGGCCTCAACGCTGCTTGTCACCGCTGCGTTACCGTGTTTCGGCATTGAGCTTTCGGGCAGCGCAAGTCTTGAACATAGGCAGTTCTTTTCATCAGGGCTACAAGGCCAAGACAGAGGCCAAAGTTCCTTGGTATTCGAGCCTGAATTTTATTGGCAGCAAAGTGAGGGTAATGGCCGTTTTACTTTTATCCCGTTTTATCGTTGGGATGCGGTGGATGAAGAGCGCTCTCATGGCGATATACGCGAAGCACTCTACCTCAATTATTGGGGAGATTATGAGCTCAGAGCGGGCGTCGGCAAAGTGTTTTGGGGGGTAACGGAATCGGCGCATTTAGTGGATGTGATTAACCAGACCGATGCGGTTGAATCGGTGGATGGCGAAGCCAAATTAGGACAGCCGATGGTGCATGTGACGGTTGTAAAAGAGTGGGGAACAACAGATTGGTTTGTGCTGCCGTATTTTCGTGAGCGAACGTTTTCGGGCGAAGAGGGAAGACTAAGGCCTAATCCGCCCATTTCTCAAGATGCGGTATATCAATCTTCGCAAGCAGAGAAACACATCGATTTTGCCTTTCGATATAGCAAAATGTTTGGAGATTGGGATATTGGAGTCAGCTATTTTAAAGGCACCAATCGTGATCCCTACTATCGCTTGAGCGGGGGGGAGATAAAACCGTACTACGCACAAATGTCTCAAGTTGGCATTGATATCCAAGGTATTATCGGCGATTGGCTGTGGAAGCTTGAGAACATTTACCGAGACAGTGACGATCACCACATCGGTGTTGTGACTGGTTTTGAATACACATGGGTAGGCGTGTTGGACTCCGTCGTTGATATCGGCTTTATTGCAGAATACTTGTATGACAGCCGAGGAAACAATGCTCAGACGATAGGACAAAATGATGTTTTTGCCGGGTTGCGTTTTGCCTTCAATGATGAAGATGGCACCGAAGTCTTAATGGGGATGACTCAAGATCTTGATAATAGTGATGTTTACAACGCTAAGCTCGAAGCGAGCAGCCGAATTAACAATCAGCTCAAGTGGCGTATCGATGCATGGCTGTTTGAAAATGAAACCGCGAATGACCTGCTATACTTTGGTCGTAAAGATGACTTTATTGAACTTGGCCTAGATTATTATTTCTAAAGATAACTATCTGATTTTATTAATTAGATTCTTCTTATCTATTGAGGTGGTCTATTGATTTGAGTTTTGTGATATCGGTTCAAATTAGATCTACCTCATTTTTTCAACATTTCTATAAAGCTCTTTCGCTGTATTCACTATAAAATCCCTCAAAAATGAGTGGATTTAGAGTGTTCGGTTAGAACGGACACATTTTAAAGGGCTGTCAATTGAACTCATTCAAATGGGATAAAAACTTTGAAACCGGCATCGCAGATGTTGATGAGCAACATCAGTATTTGGTGGGGTTTATCAACCGTTACGGTGAGTTGATTTCAGAAAATACGATATCAATACAAGACATTCAAATGGCGTTGTTTGAGCTGTCTCGCTACGCTGAGTTTCACTTCAAAGAAGAAGAGAACTTGATGCGTAACGCGGGCGTCTATCACGAGCATTTGCAATACCATATCAAAATTCATCGTGCTTTCATGTCTGACATCATGGGTATGCAGAGCTTTATCTCGGAAGAAAACAAAAAATCGGCAGAGCAATTACTGCATTTTCTGATTCATTGGTTGGCCTATCATATTTTGGGTATTGACCAAAATATGGCAAGACAAGTGGAAGCGATAAAATCAGGGCTTACTCCGCAACAAGCCTATGAACAAGAAGAGCGAAAAAGTGATTCTTCGACCCAACCACTACTTGACGCGTTGAACGCGTTATTTAATCAAGTCTCGGAGCGTAATCGAGAGTTGTTGTCGCTCAATCAGCACCTTGAGGAGAAAGTGGAGGAGCGCACACGGCAACTGGTTGAAGCCAATAAACAACTGGAAGTGCTTTCTTATACCGATGCTTTGACCCAGTTACCCAATCGCCGCTGTGCCATTCAAACGCTTAAAGAGCTGTGGAATGATGCGTCTCTCGCTGACGCACCGTTGGTGTGCATCATGATTGATGCCGACTATTTCAAGCAGGTCAATGACAGTTGCGGCCATGAAGCCGGGGATGTGGTGTTGAAAGAGTTATCGCACACGCTGAAACACAGTTTCCGCAGCGACGATATTGTTTGTCGTTTGGGCGGAGATGAGTTTTTGGTGATTTGCCCAAATACCGATCTCGCAGGTGGTTTACACGTCGCTGAGCTTGTGCGTCAACAAGTGAACAATCTGCTTATCCCAACAGGCTTGGAACCATGGCGCGGTAGCATCAGTGTTGGAGTGGCAGAAAGAACGCCCGCGATGAGCACCTACACAGAGTTAATTCAAGTCGCGGATGATTCTGTGTATCGCTCTAAGCACAATGGTAAAAATTGCGTTAACACGACTCAACTCAGCGCTTAGTTCGTCGTACGCTCAACTTGCGTCTGGGTCATTTTGGTTCAGGCGCGAATGGTTCAGACACGAACTTACGCTTATCTTTTCGTTCACTTTGCCTCTTTTTCAGCCAAATGCCATGAATCGGATCTCCGGGATTTTGTCCTCTTTTAATATTTGGCGTCTTTTTACTCAATAACCTCTTCTTTTAATAATTCAATTTGGCATTAGAGGCGGGTTTAGCTACTATGTACAGCTATCAAAAAAGTACCAATTACTCCCTTATGGACACTACCAGAAGGTAGATGAGGAAACGATGCAACATCTACAAGAGATCATTGCTAACGCGAATGCTGCGATTGATGCCGCACAGTCGCTTGTCGCACTCGATGAAGTGCGAGTTCAGTATCTAGGTAAGAAAGGTGAGCTAACGGCTCAACTACAAAGCCTAGGTAAACTTCCACCAGAAGAGCGCCGCGAAGCTGGTCAAGAGATCAACAAGGCCAAAGAGGTTGTTCAACACGCTTTAGCTGCTCGTAAAGACGCACTGCAAAGAGCGGAATTGGAAGCAAAACTGGCTTCAGAAACCATCGATGTGACCCTACCTGGTCGTCGTATCGAAAATGGTGGTCTTCACCCAGTTACGCGTACAGTTGAGCGTATTGAACAGTTTTTTGGTGAACTAGGCTTTAACGTTGAGTCTGGCCCAGAAATCGAAGATGCATTCCACAACTTCGACGCGCTAAACATCGCCGCGGATCACCCTGCACGTACAGACCACGATACCTTCTTCTTCAATCCAGATTTGATGTTGCGTACTCATACGTCTGGCGTACAGATCCGTACGATGGAAAATGGTAAACCACCATTCCGCTTCATCGCACCAGGCCGTGTATACCGTAACGATTACGACCAAACGCACACGCCAATGTTCCACCAAGTGGAAGGCATGCTGGTGGATGAAAACGTGAACTTTGCACAGCTAAAAGGCATCTTGCACGATTTCCTATGTAACTTCTTCGAAGAGGAAGTGGAAGTTCGTTTCCGTCCGTCTTACTTCCCATTCACTGAACCTTCAGCAGAAGTCGATGTAATGGGTAAAAACGGTAAATGGTTAGAAGTACTAGGCTGCGGTATGGTTCACCCGAATGTACTTCGTAGCGTTGGCATCGATCCTGAAAAATACTCTGGTTTCGCATTCGGTATGGGTGTTGAGCGTCTAACCATGCTTCGTTATGGCGTGAACGACCTACGAGCGTTCTTCGAGAACGATCTTCGTTTCCTAAAACAGTTCAAGTAATCCAGAGGTTTAAGCACAATGAAATTCAGCGAATCTTGGCTTCGTGAGTGGGTAAACCCTGCGGTTACTACTGACGAGCTTACTCACCAAATCACGATGGCCGGTCTAGAGGTAGACGATGTTCTTCCTGTCGCAGGCACTTTTAACGGTGTTAAAGTTGGTCACGTTGTGGAATGTGGTCAACACCCAGATGCAGACAAACTGCGTGTCACCAAAGTCGACGTTGGTGAAGAAGCGCTTTTGGACATCGTTTGTGGTGCAGCGAACTGTCGTCAAGGCCTGAAAGTGGCTGTGGCAACCGTGGGTGCTGTGCTACCAGGTGATTTCAAAATTAAGAAAGCGAAACTACGTGGCCAGCCTTCGCACGGCATGCTTTGCTCATTCACAGAGCTAGGCATCGATGTAGAATCGGATGGCATCATGGAACTGGCGAGCGATGCCCCAATAGGTATGGACTTCCGTGATTTCCTAGCACTGAATGACGTGACCGTAGACGTTGATTTGACGTCTAACCGTGCTGACTGTTTCAGCATCCGCGGTATGGCGCGTGAAGTGGGTGTACTCAACCGTGCTGACGTCACAGAGCCTTCTGTCGCTCCTGTTTCGCCTTCTATTGATGACACCGTTGCGATTGACGTTAAAGCACCAGCGGCGTGTCCACGTTACCTTGGTCGCGTGGTGAAAAACGTTAACGTTCAAGCGAAAACACCGCTATGGATGCAAGAAAAACTGCGTCGCTGTGGCATTCGTTCAATCGATCCAGTGGTTGATATCACAAACTTTGTTCTTCTAGAACAAGGCCAGCCAATGCACGCGTTTGATCTAGCGAAGATCGACGGTGGTATCGTAGTTCGTTTGGCTGAGCAGGGCGAGAAAATCACCCTTCTTGATGGCAGCGAAGCAGAGTTGAATGCCGATACATTGGTGGTTGCAGACCACAACAAAGCACTGGCAATCGCAGGTATCTTTGGCGGTGAAGAGTCTGGTGTAACCTCTGAAACCAAAGATGTGCTACTTGAGTGTGCTTTCTTTGCACCTGACCACATCCGTGGCCGCGCTCGTAGCTACGGTCTGCATACGGATTCTTCAATGCGTTTCGAACGTGGTGTGGATTACGCACTGCAAGTGAACGCAATGGAGCGTGCAACTCAGCTTCTTGTTGAAATCTGTGGCGGTGAAGTAGCACCTGTTGTTGCTGTCGAGTCTGAAGCAGAACTGCCTAAGCCAAACAAAGTGGCACTGCGTCGCACGAAACTGGACAACCTTCTAGGCCATCACATTGCAGACAGCGACGTGGTTGAGATCCTAGAGCGTCTGGGTATGACGGTAGAAACGACCGCAGAAGGTTGGGTTGCCGTGGCGCCAACATGGCGTTTCGACATCGCGATTGAGCAGGATTTGGTGGAAGAAGTTGGCCGTATTTACGGTTACGACAACATTCCAAACCAAAACCCAACCGCCGCACTGAAAATGCACGATCACCAAGAGGCGAACATTCCTCTTAAACGTGTTCGCGACTTGCTTGTCGATCGTGGTTACCACGAAGCGATCACTTACAGCTTTGTTGAGCCTGAACAACAGAAATTGGTTGTTCCAGGTGTTGATGCACTGATCCTGCCAAACCCAATTTCTGCAGAAATGTCAGCAATGCGTCTTGGCTTGATTCAAGGTTTGCTAAACACAGTGGTTCACAACCAGAAGCGTCAGCAACCACGTGTTCGTCTATTCGAATACGGCCTGCGTTTCATCCCATGTGACACGGCTGAAAACGGCATGCGCCAAGAGCCAATGCTGGCCGGTGTTATCGCGGGTACTCGCAGTGAAGAACATTGGAACATCGATACCAACACGGTTGATTTCTTCGATCTTAAAGGTGATGTGGAAGCGATTCTTGAGCTTTCTGCAAACGACAAAGCATACAGCTTCGTTGCAGCAAAACATCCAGCACTTCACCCAGGTCAGTCAGCGGCGATCGTTGTTGATGGTAAAGAAATCGGTGTGATTGGTACGGTTCACCCTGAACTAGAGCGCAAGTTCGGCCTTAATGGTCGCACTATTGTGTTTGAGATCGAATGGTCTGCAATCAATCGCAAAGTGATCCCTGAAGCGGTAGCATTGTCTAAGTTCCCTGCAAACCGTCGTGATATCGCGGTTGTTGTCGATGAAGCGGTTGCTTCTGGTGACATCGTTAATGCGTGTCTAGAAGTGGGCGGTGAGTTCCTTAAAGCGGCAAAACTGTTTGACGTTTACGTAGGCAAAGGCGTTGAGGAAGGCAAGAAGAGCCTTGCAATCGCTTTGACTCTACAGTCTAACGAGCGCACGTTGGAAGATGCAGATATCGCAGGCGCGGTAGATGCCATCGTTGCACATGTGTCTGAGAAGTTTGGCGCGTCACTGCGCGACTAATCTTAAACATAGAAAACAAAAAAACCTGCCAACTGGCAGGTCAGATTGATGACGAACCCCGCTTTTTAAGTGGGGTTCTTTTTTGGAAGCGACCGTAGGTCGCGATCGTGATTTTTTTTGTTATATCGTGCGCAGAAGTTTCCATTCATTACACGGGTATACAGAAGCAAGTATCTGCCTTATTTCTGCCATATTTAAGCCCATTTTTCGTAGATAGTTCACCACCAACGCTATCTTCTTGATGTTTTGGGCTGCCGCTGCC
>NZ_NPKW01001249.1:0-563 GCF_002265885.1 Vibrio sp. 03_296 | reverse complement strand
ACAGTACGGCCACCTTCACGGATCGCGAAACGTAGACCTTCGTCCATCGCGATTGGAGAGATTAGCTCAACAACCATTTGGATGTTGTCACCAGGCATTACCATTTCTACGCCTTCTGGTAGAGAGATATCACCAGTTACGTCAGTTGTACGGAAGTAGAACTGTGGACGGTAGCCTTTGAAGAATGGAGTGTGACGACCACCTTCATCTTTAGAAAGTACGTATACTTCTGATTCGAACTTAGTGTGTGGAGTGATTGAACCTGGCTTAGCAAGTACTTGGCCACGTTCTACTTCATCACGCTTAGTACCACGTAGTAGCGCACCAACGTTCTCACCCGCACGACCTTCGTCTAGAAGCTTACGGAACATCTCAACACCAGTACATGTAGTAGTTGTAGTATCTTTGATACCTACGATTGCTACTTCATCACCAACTTTCAGAATACCACGCTCGATACGGCCAGTTACTACTGTACCACGACCTTGGATTGAGAATACGTCTTCGATTGGCATTAGGAATGGTAGATCGATTGCACGCTCTGGCTCTGGGATGTAAGTATC
>NZ_NPKW01001248.1:0-822 GCF_002265885.1 Vibrio sp. 03_296 | reverse complement strand
GCAAGTACTTGGCCACGTTCTACTTCATCACGCTTAGTACCACGTAGTAGCGCACCAACGTTCTCACCCGCACGACCTTCGTCTAGAAGCTTACGGAACATCTCAACACCAGTACATGTAGTAGTTGTAGTATCTTTGATACCTACGATTGCTACTTCATCACCAACTTTCAGAATACCACGCTCGATACGGCCAGTTACTACTGTACCACGACCTTGGATTGAGAATACGTCTTCGATTGGCATTAGGAATGGTAGATCGATTGCACGCTCTGGCTCTGGGATGTAAGTATCTAGAGCTTCAGCTAGTTCGATGATTTTCGCTTCCCACTGCTCTTCGCCGTTTAGTGCGCCTAGTGCAGAACCTTGGATAACTGGTAGGTCATCACCTGGGAAATCGTATTCAGATAGAAGTTCACGAACTTCCATTTCTACTAGCTCTAGAAGCTCTTCATCATCAACCATGTCACATTTGTTCATGAATACGATGATGTAAGGGATACCAACCTGACGGCCTAGTAGGATGTGCTCACGAGTTTGTGGCATTGGGCCATCTGTCGCAGCAACAACTAGGATACCACCGTCCATCTGTGCAGCACCAGTGATCATGTTTTAACATAGTCAGCGTGTCCAGGACAGTCTACGTGTGCGTAGTGGCGAGCTGGAGTGTCGTACTCTACGTGAGAAGTAGAGATTGTGATACCACGCTCACGCTCTTCTGGAGCGTTGTCGATTGATGCGAAGTCACGAGCAGCACCGCCGTAAACTTTTGCAAGAGTAGTACAGATAGCTGCAGTTAGAGTTGTTTTACCGTGGTCAACGT
>NZ_NPKW01001247.1:0-941 GCF_002265885.1 Vibrio sp. 03_296 | reverse complement strand
ACGTCGAGAGCAATCTCAATCCCGAGCCGGCCTACCTATTCTTTCGATACAAAATGGTGTGTTTAAGTTTTTACCTGTAGTGGATTGGAGTAACAAAGACGTACACTACTATTTAAAAGAACACGGTCTTTCATATCACCCCTTGGGATCAGGCTATCTTCTGTCGGGGATGACGCATACAACCCAAAATGGGAGCCAGGGATGAGTGAAGAAGAAACTCGTTTCTTTGGCTTGAAGCGTGAGTGTGGTCTTCATGAAGAAGATAATGAACAAGATGGTTCTGGTATTTAATAATAGAGAAGCTAAAAGGCCGCAGATGCGGTCTTTTATTTAGCTGTAAAACGGGCTTTGTGGATAACTTTGTGGGTATTTTGTTGGTTTGTTTTGGGTAAAGTTGGATAAATGACGTCTTGAATTGGATTTTGTTTCGTTTATGGCTTTGTTTTTGCAATTTTCTCAAAATAACACTTGCCAATGTGAGCGGGATCTCTATAATGCCACCTCATCGACAGGGCGAGGGCTCACAAGGGTTTCAAGCTTGTTCGATAGGCCAGTAAAGAAAAATGAAATAATTTTGAAAAAGTGTTTGACACTGAAAATTATCTCGCTAGAATGGCCGCCTCTTCCGAAGTGATGCGATTCACAAAAGAAGAAAGCTCTTTAACAATATAAACCTATCAATCTGTGTGGGCGCTCGTTGATGATAATCCAAAAGATTTATCAATGAACTGAGTGACCAAAACGATACTAAGTATCGGCACAGTCAATTTATTCAGTATTCATTGAGCCGAAGCGAAAGCTTCAAAAAACTTTTAATTGAAGAGTTTGATCATGGCTCAGATTGAACGCTGGCGGCAGGCCTAACACATGCAAGTCGAGCGGCAGCACAGAGAAACTTGTTTCTCGGGTGGCGAGCGGCGGACGGGTGAGTAATGCCTGGG
>NZ_NPKW01001246.1:0-988 GCF_002265885.1 Vibrio sp. 03_296 | reverse complement strand
GTATCGTACAACATCAGACTGGCTTGAAAGGCAGAAAAGTAAGCTGCTTCCAGTTCATTACTACATGGTAACCTTCACATTACCTTATGAACTGAGAAGCTTAGCTCGCTCTGCTCCCCGAGCACTTTATCAAACCATGTTCCGCGTGGCTTCATCTACGTTAAAAGACTTTGCTCAAAGGCAAACCCAAGGTGAGCTGGGATTTACTATCGTCCTTCATACACACAGCCGAAAGCGAGAGCTACATCCTCACTTGCACGTTATCGTTGCGGGAGGGCAATATGATGCAAAGAGGCATCAGTGGTTTAAAGGAAAAAGAATTACCTGTTTAATGAGTTCGCCCTCGCCAAGGTCTGGCGTGCCCGAATGCTAGAATCCATCAATCAGACAATACCTGCGGTTTTACCCCGAGATGTTCCCTCAAAATGGGTCGTAGACTGTCGGTGTGTTGGGTATGGGTTACCTGCTCTGCAATATCTGTCACGCTATCTCTACCGTGGAGTCTTGCCAGACAAAGACATCAAATCTGTCACAGAGAATGAAGTCACCTTCGAATATGTAGATGGCAAAACGAAACAACGAAGATCCCGAACACTTCCGATAACACAGTTCCTATGGTTGATACTTCAACATGTTTTACCAAAAGGTCTTCAGCGAGTTAGAGACTATGGTTTTCTTCGCGGCAACGCCCATCAACTCTGCCTACAAATTCAGTTACTGTTTTTATCTGCGAGCGAACTTTACCGCCCTGTATCTAGGACAGAACAGTCGAAAGTGGTACGTAGTTGCCCTTGTTGCCATCATGAAATGGCTTGTGTTGGAGTCAGCCGACCGAGTTAGCCGAAAGGCAGAAAGAATAAGGATAATGGAGACAGTCATGACAGAAGGGTCGCCTATGAATCGAGCTTAACAGACTGTTCAACTTAAGGTGTGAAGCTATCAGGCCTCACATCATGACACCGTTCGCTTCAAGAAAAGTCACATCTTA
>NZ_NPKW01001245.1:0-540 GCF_002265885.1 Vibrio sp. 03_296 | reverse complement strand
CCCAGGCGGTCTACTTAACGCGTTAGCTCCGAAAGCCACGGCTCAAGGCCACAACCTCCAAGTAGACATCGTTTACAGCGTGGACTACCAGGGTATCTAATCCTGTTTGCTCCCCACGCTTTCGCATCTGAGTGTCAGTATCTGTCCAGGGGGCCGCCTTCGCCACCGGTATTCCTTCAGATCTCTACGCATTTCACCGCTACACCTGAATTCTACCCCCTCTACAGCTACTCTAGTCTGCCAGTTTCAAATGCAGTTCCGAGGTTGAGCCCCGGGCTTTCACATCTGACTTAACAAACCACCTGCATGCGCTTTACGCCCAGTAATTCCGATTAACGCTCGCACCCTCCGTATTACCGCGGCTGCTGGCACGGAGTTAGCCGGTGCTTCTTCTGTCGCTAACGTCAAATGATAGYGCTATTAACACTACCACCTTCCTCACGACTGAAAGTGCTTTACAACCCGAAGGCCTTCTTCACACACGCGGCATGGCTGCATCAGGCTTGCGCCCATTGTGCAATATTCCCCACTGCTGCCTCC
>NZ_NPKW01001244.1:0-1632 GCF_002265885.1 Vibrio sp. 03_296 | reverse complement strand
TTCTCAATAATAGTTACTGTTACTGTAGCGGTAGATAAGTTTCGCATTGGGGCTAAAATTATCGCGACTTTGTGGTCAAAAAGATAATCTTTAGCTGTTAATTCAAACACATAACAAGGCGTTTAAGCGGGATTCATGCCGCGTGGCATTTTTGGTTTGCGGTAATTTTTGTGGTGAAAGTGGTGTGCGGAAACTTGGTTTAGGCGGCATTCACCCCTTAACGCGGCGTTATGCTTAATCAAGTAAAATCAGTGGTTTATGGTTTTTCTTTGTTCCCTCAGCTTGTCAGTTTGGTATTTGTCGGCAAGTTGGCTTTTGTGGGCGCTATTTTCTGGACATCCATTCTTGGGCGCTAAAAATTCAGAGAGTTGCCTCAGTCAATTTTAGGGTAAGCGCGAGGTTAGGGCGGGTGGCTCAATCAGAAATCCATTTCTAGGTTTTCAAACTTCAAACTAGATTTGCCAAAATTCTGAGCCTGATTGTCAATACTATGATTCATTTCGGTTTTCTACGTTTTGGTTTTTGTTTGTAAATCAAAGTCGAGTTAATCTTAATTCAATTAAAACGTAAGCCATTGAAGCTTAAGCATAACAAGGCGTTTAAGCGGGATTCATGCCGCGTGGCATTTTTGGTTTGCAGTGAGTTTTGGTGGTGAAAGTGGTCTGCGGAAAGTTGGTTTATGCGGCATTCACCCCTTAACGCAGCGTTATGTTTAGTCACGTAAAATCAGTTGGTTGCATCTTTTCTTTGTTCCTTCGTATTTCTAATTTTGGTTTTGTCGGCAGGTTAACTTCAGTGGTCGCTGTTTTCTGGACTCCAATTCGTGGGCGCTAAAAGTTCAGAGAGTTGCCTCATTGAAATGCAGAGTGTAGGCGAGGTGAGTTAAGTGATTTTGATTTCAAAGTTAGAGCCCTATTTTTTCGATTTCTCACGTTAAAACTCAAAGTCGGCACAATCAAAATTATGATTTAATTCAGCTTTTTAGCGTCTGGTTTTGGTTTGCAAAGGTAAGTCGAGTTAAGCTATTGGTATCGCAAACTTAACCCTTTGAGCCTTAAACATAACAAGGCGTTTAAGCGGGATTCATGCCGCGTGGCATTTTTGTTTTGCAGTGAGTTTTGGTGGTGAAAGTGGTCTGCGGAAGCTTGCTTTATGCGGCATTCACCCCTTAACGCAGCGTTATATGCCCAAGTTAATTTTTAATTAGGAGTTTTAATGGCATACTAGAAATTTCAGATGTATCTTCGTTAAGTGAGGCAGCGATCAAATGGGTAGAGTTTACGTAAACCGTAAAGAAAACAAAGCGAAGAAAGAAAAATGAAAGCTATTAAGTCACTAATTGACCTCTTAGACAGAACTAGCAGTGTACATGAAGTCTGTTCTTGATAATGCTGAGTCTAAGTCAGACACTGTCGAAAGGGAATTATCAGAATGTTGGTACTCGACCTCCATTCTTGTACGCGAGTACAATGCAGAACTAGCTGAACGTTGCTTTTTCAAAGGAATCTATTGGTCAAATAATAAGTAGATTCACAGAACAAGAGATTATCGATAAAAAGATGAATTGCATCATATTGAAATGGACGTTGCGAAAGCCATTGGCAAGCATATACAAGCATTAAGAGTGATTCG
>NZ_NPKW01001243.1:0-771 GCF_002265885.1 Vibrio sp. 03_296 | reverse complement strand
ATTCTTAGATATCCGACGATTTGGTCAGGGCTCCAATCCAGTCGTAGCAAGGCCTCAGGTAACCTAAAGTCGCTTTTGCTGTAGCGCTTGTTTCTGCGCGAGCGGCTCAGCCGGTTACGAGCCATTTGCTGTGCCCGCCGTGGTTGATAAGAGTACCTATCGAAGAACTTGTTGTAACGACAATTGCGTTCAATTTCTCGATAGATAGTGGCTTTATGGCGCCCCAGTTGTTTAGCTATTTTAGCGGTACTAATTCCTTGCTTTCTKAGCGCAGAAATCATATACCTTTCGTTCTCAGTGAGGTGTGTGTATTTCATGTTTTTTACTTCTTGGCGGGAGCAAAGTTCATGATTATCGCACCTTACTGTTTTTATGTTCAGAGGTGTCGCACTTCGTACTTGAATCCAAGAGACATAACAAAGCATTTAAGAGTGATTCGCAACGCTTGGCAGTTTCGCTTCGCTCAAGTATAGCCAAGCGCCACTCACACCTTAATGCGGCGTTAGGCGCTATTCACTTTAGGATTAGGGATGAACGTAGAATTTAAAGTGATCAATTTGGCGCAAGATTATGATTTTTGCGTAGCTGCTCGAAAGGATGCTTACTATTGCACTTTCGAGACCTTTTCGGGTTTTGATGATTTCATAGCAGGTTATCGAGAACGAGTTCAAGAAAGGCAATCTGGAGCAGGTTGGTTTTACATCCATATCTGGTTGGATGGAAAAATTGGTAGGGCAGTTAGAGTTTCGTTCTTTTTCACCCGAGCCAGAG
>NZ_NPKW01001242.1:0-554 GCF_002265885.1 Vibrio sp. 03_296 | reverse complement strand
GTAGAATTTCAGGTGTAGCGGTGAAATGCGTAGAGATCTGAAGGAATACCGGTGGCGAAGGCGGCCCCCTGGACAGATACTGACACTCAGATGCGAAAGCGTGGGGAGGCAAACAGGATTAGATACCCTGGTAGTCCACGCTGTAAACGATGTCTACTTGGAGGTTGTGGCCTTGAGCCGTGGCTTTCGGAGCTAACGCGTTAAGTAGACCGCCTGGGGAGTACGGTCGCAAGATTAAAACTCAAATGAATTGACGGGGGCCCGCACAAGCGGTGGAGCATGTGGTTTAATTCGATGCAACGCGAAGAACCTTACCTACTCTTGACATCCAGAGAATCTAGCGGAGACGCTGGAGTGCCTTCGGGAACTCTGAGACAGGTGCTGCATGGCTGTCGTCAGCTCGTGTTGTGAAATGTTGGGTTAAGTCCCGCAACGAGCGCAACCCTTATCCTTGTTTGCCAGCGAGTAATGTCGGGAACTCCAGGGAGACTGCCGGTGATAAACCGGAGGAAGGTGGGGACGACGTCAAGTCATCATGGCCCTTACGAGTAGGG
>NZ_NPKW01001241.1:0-851 GCF_002265885.1 Vibrio sp. 03_296 | reverse complement strand
CAGCTGAATCCTATTTCTTCATAGGAATTTGGTCACTGTTTAATTTTTCATTCAACCATCTTAAATTTAAAATGTTTTACATAACGCCGCGTTAAGGGGTGAATGCCGCATAAACCAACCTTCCGCAGACCACTTTCACCACCAAAACCAACCGCATACCAAAAATGCCACGCGGCATGAATCCCTCTTAAACGCCTTGTATGGATAATAACTAACGAATCAGGGTAAGGTGAGACCCAGACTTTAGCTGCAACTAAAGTTCTCTATCTGATAGTTCGATTGAACGCTGGCTCCTCTATTGAGAGACCGATAACAAGAACGAACATCAGATAGAACTCCAAGCATCACACTCGAATAGTCTTCTGGGTCTCGAGCCCGCATTTCGCAAGCAAGAGTTAGCTTATTATGAATACAAATACACTTCAAAACATTAATGTCGGCGTTGATACAGGTAAGACACAACTTGATATCTATATCCGCCCTCTCGATATCTATTTTAATGTCACAAATGATGAAAAAGGCTCAAACAAGCCAGTTCGCACTATTGCTAAATATCATCCAGAACGGATTGTTATTGAAGCAACCGGTCGATTGGAGATGCCATTCATCTTAGCGTGTGAAAAAGCCAATCTGCCTTATGTCATCGCTAACCCATTACACATCAAAAAGTTTTCTGGTGCTCTTGGCAATAAAGCGAAAAACGACCGCCTAGATGCGGCGCTTATCGCCCACTACGCCGAAGCAATCAAGCCAAAACTCACGCAATTAAAAAGTGAAAACATACGTTTAATGAGCGACTTAGTCACTAGACGAAACCAATTACTATCAATGCAAACGATGGAAAAGAATCG
>NZ_NPKW01001240.1:0-923 GCF_002265885.1 Vibrio sp. 03_296 | reverse complement strand
TCCTTTGTTATTACAACTTCTTACTTATAACTTCGGTTTGTCAGCCTCTTTCTGTCTCTCAGTTCGTCATCCTCGCGAACGCGGGGATCCATCGTACAGCGAGTCTTGTAGCTCGGTATTACCGCTTCATTGCCAGTGTTGTTGTCAGTTTGGCTCTATGTTGTTGTCTGGGGTGAGTGCATTTCCAAACGCGACATCTGGCGTGTGTGGATGAATGGATTCCCGTGTGCACGGGAATGACGATGGGTGGCGTGGCGGCGGTGTGCTGAGTTTTTATGGGATAGTGGCGTTGTTGATGTGTTTTGTCTCATCCTTTGTTATTCCAACTTCTTCCGTATAACTTCGCTCTGTTAGCCTCTTTCTGTCTCTCAGCTCGTCATCCTCGCGAAGGCGGGGATCCATCGTACAGCGAGTGTTGTCGCTCGGTATTACCACTTCGTTACCGGTATTGTTGTTGGTTTTGCTTTATGTTGTTGTCTGTTGTGGCAAGTGCGTTTTCAAACGTGACATCCGGCGTGTGTGGATTAATGGATTCCCGTGTGCACGGGAATGACAGCTGGTGGTTTGGCGGCGGTGTGCTGAGTTTTTACGGGATAGTGTCGCTGTTGATGTGTATTGTCTCATCACATCCTTTGTTATTACAACTTCTTACTTATAACTTCGGTTTGTCAGCCTCTTTCTGTCTCTCAGTTCGTCATCCTCGCGAACGCGGGGATCCATCGTACAGCGAGTCTTGTAGCTCGGTATTACCGCTTCATTGCCAGTGTTGTTGTCAGTTTGGCTCTATGTTGTTGTCTGGGGTGAGTGCATTTCCAAACGCGACATCTGGCGTGTGTGGATGAATGGATTCCCGTGTGCACGGGAATGACGATGGGTGGCGTGGCGGCGGTGTGCTGAGTTTTTATGGGATAGTGGCGTTGTTG
>NZ_NPKW01000124.1:0-5242 GCF_002265885.1 Vibrio sp. 03_296 | reverse complement strand
ACCTAAGATCAAATTTCTGATTGAGCCAGCCTCCCTAACCTCGCGCTTACCTGACAATTGATTGAGGCAACGCTCTGAATTTTCAGCGCCAAAGAATAAGTGTCCGAAAAACAGCGCTCAAAAAAGCCAACTTGCCGACAAACACCAAACTGAAAAGCCGAGGGAACAAAGAAAAACTATAAATCACTGATTTTACTTGATTAAGCATAACGCCCGCCTAAGGGGCTGGCAACGCATTACCACCAAACTCAACCACAACAACCATAACCACCGCGGCTCAATGGGACTGGAAATGCCACGCGTTGACAGTCCCTTTGAGGCGTTTGTTAGGCGAACCTTCATCAGAAATAAACTCAAAATGTACTGCGTTTACTAGCTGATTATTTATGCAACAATTTTTAAATTTTTTGTTACTGCCACAAAAACAAGCAGCATTTCGACTAAGTTTTTTATAGTCTGGGTTATGTCTTTTATAAATGATTTTCGAAATTTTTTGAAAACCCAATGGCTTCATTTTATCTTCTTTAATATATCCTGATAGTTTTAGTTGAACACTAAATTGTGGAGCATTATTTTTATATGGATTTAATATACAACGTTTATCTTTTGGATGTTCAGTTATAGCAACGTGATCAAGATACGCACCTTCCCCTTGTACAACTCCATAAGCGATTTCTCCAGCATACAATTCACCAACTATATGTGGACAATCTAACGAATCAATATCCAACCCACACAAGCTACATATATATTTATCAACAACCATTCCAATGCTGGAAAAAAGCGTGTAAGGATAAGTTCCTTCCAATGCAACAAGTTGCTTTTCATAGAATGAAAGCAGTGGACTTTCTTTCGATGAGAATTTTTTGAGTCTTCTAACATAATCCAAACAATCTTGCAGCTTATTCCAAGATTCAGAAAAATCCCCCTCTACAATAGACTCCCAATATTGTGAGTTTGATTGAAGAAGTTTAAATGTTTGTTCAAAGAGAAACACATTATTCTTCTGTTCATCTCGCAATCCAGATTTAATTTTTAGCAGCCTTGATATAGCTGATGATGCTAATATATTGGCCTCGATAAATCTCTTTCCATCAATACATGCCAAAATTTCATGGATAGCTTTTATATAACCAGAAACTTGAGATTCACTAAAATCCATTGATAAAAACTACCCCCTCATAAAATCATTAATACTAAACTTCTCCACAGTATTTTCTAAAGCACTTTCTGTACCATCAAAACTAAACTCCTTTTCAACCCCATTAATTTCATCCTTATATCTCACTCGTAAAGAGATAACATTCTTATCTCCTTCTAGTGAACCTTGAAATTTGAACTTAGCAAATTCAAGTACCAATGCTAAATAGTTTAGCAAGCTCATATCTAAAGCCAAACTAACAATGGGCATAATCAGAGACTGACTACGTAACAATGCTTTTTTCGCATTGCCTGGTGTTTCAACTTCAATTTCAGGATGGTTTAAATACATCCACTTCACAAATGTTCCAGTGACATCTGGCACTGTCTCTTTCATGTTGTCAGTTTTGATAATCGTCAACTTTTTACTCATACATCCCCCGTTCGCCTAACGCCCAATTAAGGTGTGAGGCACGCAATACGATGCTCCCGCATACCACCTTAATCACTTAAACCAACGCATAGCAAAAATGCCACGCGTGCCGAATCACTCTTAAATTGTTTGTTAGGTGGGTAAACTTTCACCTAGAATTACCCGTTTGTAAAACAACCTACCAAACTCATTACAACTTGGATGTTGCATAAATTTGATGTTATTACCATCATGTTTGGGCACAACATTCATATCGATTAAGCCTAAGCTTGCAAGGTAATACATGGAGTCCCCAGAAAAACCAGATGACCAAGCGTTCTGATAAGCGTAATGCAAATGTTGAATTACGTGTGGAGTTAGGTTACTAACCAAATGGCTATAAATATCAAAACTTTCCTTGGTTAAAGAGCCATCAATATAAAGCTTAAAACTACGTCCAAGGTATTTTGCAGCGTCTGCTGAGCTTAAAGCATCTAGAGTAAATAAGATCGCCTCACCTAACTCTTGAGATTTCGAAACACTCGACTCGGTTTGAGCAACAAACTTTTCTCTTTGTTCTATCGATAGAGTATCGAGTTCAAAGAGGAACATGGACACTTTTTTAGCAAAAGCATATGCCCTTATGTCATTGCCAGCTTCGATCAACCGTAGTGCAGGACCAAGTATAGGTATCGATTTTATAAGCTCATCTGTTAACAGCAAATCAATTGCCACTTCACCAACTTGCTCACTTAAAGGCACAATTCGTTTTGAAACCAATGATTTCAAGAAACCTTTGCTATATAAATCTTTCAAAGAACTCTCCCTTACCCACCTAACGCCGCGTTAAGTGGCGAGCAACGCCAACCACCTTACCTAAACCATTGTGACATAAACACTTAACCTGAAGAAAGTCGAAAGCGCCAAGCGTTGGGAGTCCGTCTTAAACGCTTTGTTAGGCATTTGACAACGGACGCAGCCGATCTGCCGGAATATTCCAACGCTCACCATTTGGAGTGGACACTGATATTGTCTTTTTATTGAATTTAATCACGACACAAGCATGAGAAATGCCTTTGCCATCGACAAACTCCGCTGGTGAACCAAGTGTAAACTGCTGCCTTTGGGCTTGGACTTCCTGTTCATCCAAGCTTTCCAAACGAGCTACAATTCGATTGTTCAACTCAATCAATTCTGTTCGAGTTAACTTGTCTATGTTCATATTGACAAAATCTACTACTTTGAAAATTGAGCGCATTATATCAGCTAAATTTTAGAATCTAACGATTAATGCCTAACGCCGCGTTAAGGGGTGAATGCCGCATAAACCGTGCTTCCGCAGACCACTTTCACCACAAAAATCACCGCATACCAAAAATGCCACGCGGCATGAATCCCTCTTAAACGCTTGGTTAGGCTTCTGACACTAGAGATAAATTTGACACTCTTTTTGTATCAATTTTCTAGCCAAAATGGTTACATCTTTGAGCTCATTCATTGAACCATAGTTTGAAAAATGAGGTTTAACCAAATTACATGAACCGCGAACTGACAAAGCTAGTCTTAGAAATGCAATAGAATCGCTTGGGTCCATATCTAGCTGCTTCAAAGAAACTTGAAATGCAGCCTCTAAATTGTTGTTCATATAATACCCAACATATTCAGAAGACAGTGTTTTATAATCGTCTACTACACTTTCTTCAGACGCTAGTGCCAATGATGAAGTATTCAGTACTATGGTATAACCAATAAGCCTGAGCCACTTGGTACTTTTGCTAAAAAGTCGTTCCATTGACCAGGATGAATTGTTGGACAACCAGCAGATCCTTTCCATGTTGTTTTATATCCCCAATGTACGTGTATGAAGTTTGCTCTTTTTCCATAGTCAGGAAAGTTTGGATTTTCATTTTGAGTTGGTACGAACTTATTATCATTAACAACCAGCGCGGGTATGCCTTTATGTGTACCATGAGTCAGTTTATACGTACCAGCACTGACATACGGATATGCATCCATACCCTTAACAGTCGGTTCGCTCGGCTTAAATGGATTCGGAGTAGTACTACCTTTGAACGTGCCTAAGACTTTGCCTTTGCTGTCAATAATTGTAACTTTTTGAGTATAAACCTTGTCCTTAGTCGTGCCATCTTCCGCAAAAATTACTTTCCAAGTATTGATTGTCTCCATACTTCAGCTTTCCTGTGTGTTGAAATTCAACAATAGTAATTGGAAGAGAGTTTACCAACTTAGTAACAAACATTATTTGCGACGCTAGTAGCAACAAATAGTACTTTGTTACTTCAATTCTATAAGCCTAACGCCCGCCTAAGGGGCTGGCAACGCATAACACTAAACTCAAACACAACAGCCGTAACCACCGCGGCTCAATGGGACTGGAAACGCCACGCGTTGACAGTCCCTCTTGAGGCGTTTGTTAGGTGAATTTACTCGTACACCTGCCCATTGTGTTTCAACCAACCATGAGTATGACGATTTTGAGGATCTTTATGAGTCCAATGAAGAACGCCACCCTTTTTGTTCCATTCGTACTCACCATAAAACTCAACACTGTCGCCAACCTTCAAGTTCGGAACTCTCGGTGCTAAGTCGATGTTATGAGCAACAAGCAACGTTTGTCCGCTATTAAGCTTTAAGATGAACTTTTGATGCTTTGAACCATCGTTGTCGTCGGGCAACACTTTCACCACGTGTCCAAATCCTTGAACCTGTAAATCACTTTGTTGCGATTGATAAGCTTGTTGTAAAACGGCGTCATTAGAATACAAGCCGGCAGAAAAACAGCTGGCGACAACGAGCCAAAAAGCTAAAAACCATTTCATAAAGCTGTCCTTGTTCAATCCACTCACCATTCACCTAACGCCGCGTTAAGGGGTGAATGCCGCATAAACCAACCTTATGCAGACCACTTTCACCACAAAAATCACCGCAAACCAAAAATGCCACGCGGCATGAATCCCGCTTAAACGCCTTGTTATGCTTAAGCTTCAATAACTTACGTTTTACTAAAAACAAGATTAACTCGACTTCGATTCAGAAACAAAAGCCAAAATGTAGAAAACCGAAATGAATCATAGTTTTGATAATCAGGCTCGGATTTTTGGCAAATCTAGTTTGAAGTTTGAAAACCTAGAAATGGATTTCTGATTGAGCGAACCGCCCTAACCTCGCGCTTACCCGAAAATTGATTGAGGCAACTCTCTGAATTTTCAGCGCCAAAGAATAAGTGTCCGAAAAACAGCGCTCAAAAAAACCGGCTTGCCGACAAACACAAAACTGAAAAGCCGAGGGAACAAAGAAAATCCATAAACCACTGATTTTAATTGATTAAGCATAACGCCGCGTTAAGGGGTGAATGCCGCCTAAACCAACTTTCCGCAGACCACTTTCACCACCAAAACCACCGCATACCAAAAATGCCACGCGGCATGAATCCCTCTTTAACGCTTGTATGGGAAATTATCCCCATTAATCGACCTGTTTCGGGTAATGTGAGACCCAGGCTTTAGCCGCAACTAAAGCTTTCTATGTTGTAGTTCGATTGAACGCTGGCTCCTCTATCGAGAGACCGATAACAAACATGAACGCGACATAGAACTCCAAGCACCAAACTCGAATACTCGACTGGGTCTCGAACCCGCATTACGCAAGCAAGAGTTAGCTTATTATGAA
>NZ_NPKW01001239.1:0-775 GCF_002265885.1 Vibrio sp. 03_296 | reverse complement strand
TATCAATCTGTGTGAACACTCATCGCAATAATCATCGTATAAGGAGGTGATCCAGCGCCAGGTTCCCCTAGCGCTACCTTGTTACGACTTCACCCCAGTCATGTAACCACAAAGTGGTGAGCGTCCTCCCGAAGGTTAAAACTACCCACTTCTTTTGCAGCCCACTCCCATGGTGTGACGGGGCGGTGTGTACAAGGCCCGGGGAACGTATTCACCGTGGCATTCTGATCCACGATTACTAGCGATTCCGACTTCATGGAGTCGAGTTGCAGACTCCAATCCGGACTACGACGCACTTTTTGGGATTCGCTCACTTTCGCAAGTTGGCMGCCCTCTGTATGCGCCATTGTAGCACGTGTGTAGCCCTACTCGTAAGGGCCATGATGACTTGACGSTCGTCCCCACCTTCCTCCGGTTTATCACCGGCAGTCTCCCTGGAGTTCCCGACATTACTCGCTGGCAAACTAAGGATAAGGGTTGCGCTCGTTGCGGGACTTAACCCAACATTTCACAACACGAGCTGACGACAGCCATGCAGCACCTGTCTCAGAGTTCCCGAAGGCACTCCAGCGTCTCCGCTAGATTCTCTGGATGTCAAGAGTAGGTAAGGTTCTTCGCGTTGCATCGAATTAAACCACATGCTCCACCGCTTGTGCGGGCCCCCGTCAATTCATTTGAGTTTTAATCTTGCGACCGTACTCCCCAGGCGGTCTACTTAACGCGTTAGCTCCGAAAGCCACGGCTCAAGGCCACAACCTCCAAGTAGACATCGTTT
>NZ_NPKW01001238.1:0-519 GCF_002265885.1 Vibrio sp. 03_296 | reverse complement strand
TGCTTTCAGCGGTTATCGATTCCGAACTTAGCTACCGGGCAATGCGTCTGGCGACACAACCCGAACACCAGAGGTTCGTCCACTCCGGTCCTCTCGTACTAGGAGCAGCCCCCTTCAATCTTCCAACGCCCACGGCAGATAGGGACCGAACTGTCTCACGACGTTCTAAACCCAGCTCGCGTACCACTTTAAATGGCGAACAGCCATACCCTTGGGACCGACTTCAGCCCCAGGATGTGATGAGCCGACATCGAGGTGCCAAACACCGCCGTCGATATGAACTCTTGGGCGGTATCAGCCTGTTATCCCCGGAGTACCTTTTATCCGTTGAGCGATGGCCCTTCCATTCAGAACCACCGGATCACTATGACCTGCTTTCGCACCTGCTCGAACCGTCATTCTCGCAGTTAAGCGGGCTTATGCCATTGCACTAACCTCACGATGTCCAACCGTGATTAGCCCACCTTCGTGCTCCTCCGTTACTCTTTGGGAGGAGACCGCCCCAGTCAAACTACCCAC
>NZ_NPKW01001237.1:0-458 GCF_002265885.1 Vibrio sp. 03_296 | reverse complement strand
CTGGAGCACGATTAAACTTGACCGCTGTGGGCTTCAATTCTTCTACAAACATACGCTCAACAAGCAGTGGGAATGGATCGGAATCATCAAACCTCCGAAAGTAAAACGTCTCCCGAATATCATTTCTCCTGAGCAAGTCGCTCAGATTATTAACACCACCCGAGAACCCCGTTACCGAGTGTTATTCTTAACGTTATACACGATGGGCTGCGGATTAATGAGGCTCTCAATCTCACCATCTCCGATATCGACAGTCACAATATGCAAGTCCATGTTCGCTATGGAAAAGGCGGTAAAGACCGACTGGTACCACTCCCTCACAGAACGCTTCACGCCTTACGCCGATACTGGTGTACACACCGACATCCCAAACTGTTATTCCCAAGCAAAGGTAAGTGTTGTGATGTCGCGTTTAATGATCAAGGAGCACAAAAAGCACTTAAACAGGTTGTACAGGA
>NZ_NPKW01001236.1:0-1114 GCF_002265885.1 Vibrio sp. 03_296 | reverse complement strand
CACACCGACATTAATATTTTGAAGTGTGTTTGTATTCATAATAAGCTAACTCTTGCTTGCGTAATGCGGGTTCGAGACCCAGTCGAGTATTCGAGTTTGGTGCTTGGAGTTCTATGTCGCGTTCATGTTTGTTATCGGTCTCTCGATAGAGGAGCCAGCGTTCAATCGAACTACAACATAGAAAGCTTTAGTTGCGGCTAAAGCCTGGGTCTCACATTACCCGAAACAGGTCGATTAATGGGGATAATTTCCCATACAAAGCGTTAAAGAGGGACTTGGCACGCGTGGCATTTTCAATTTGCGTTGGGTTTAGTGTTTAAGGTGTGATGCGGTCACTTTTTTGGTGCGTGCCTGCGCCCCTTAACGCGGCGTTATGTTTAATCACGTAAAATCAGCTGGTTGCATCTTTTCTTTGTTCCTTCGTATTTCCAATTTTGGTCATGTCGGCAGGTTAACTTCAGTGGTCGCTGTTTTCTGGACTCCAATTCGTGGGCGCTAAAAATTCAGAGTGTTGCCTCATTTAAGTTCAGTGCGTTTGTGAGTCGAATAAAGAGTCTTGGTTTCAAAGTTTGAGCTCCAGTTTTCGGTTTCTCACGCTAAAACTCAAAATCATTAGAATCAAATTTATGAGTTAATTCAGCTTTTTAGCGTCTGGTTTTGGTTTGCAAAGGTAAGTCGAGTTAAGCTATTGGTATCGCAAACTTAACCCTTTGAGCCTTAAACATAACAAGGCGTTTAAGAGGGATTCATGCCGCGTGGCATTTTTGGTTTGCAGTGAGTTTTGGTGGTGAAAGTGGTCTGCGGGAAGTTGGTTTATGCGGCATTCACCCCTTAACGCAGCGTTAGGAATTTAGAGGAAATAATAAGTGCGGTGGATTGATTACGTAGTCAAGCAATGGAGAACATTAGGTGGTGAAGCTAGCATACAGTGACCTTTATGCTGAAATTGAAGCACTGAAAAGGCGGTAACTTAACTAAAAGCTGGAAAGCTACTGTAAGAAATACTGTTGAGAGTTATTCGAGCGATTCGGATAACTGGACTCCAAGTCGAGATGACCTTTTTTATAGCGTCGATGGTAAAGGTAGTGGGCGCTGGGCTCTTAGGAACTTTGAA
>NZ_NPKW01001235.1:0-557 GCF_002265885.1 Vibrio sp. 03_296 | reverse complement strand
GGGGGTAGAATTTCAGGTGTAGCGGTGAAATGCGTAGAGATCTGAAGGAATACCGGTGGCGAAGGCGGCCCCCTGGACAGATACTGACACTCAGATGCGAAAGCGTGGGGAGCAAACAGGRTTAGATACCCTGGTAGTCCACGCTGTAAACGATGTCTACTTGGAGGTTGTGGCCTTGAGCCGTGGCTTTCGGAGCTAACGCGTTAAGTAGACCGCCTGGGGAGTACGGTCGCAAGATTAAAACTCAAATGAATTGACGGGGGCCCGCACAAGCGGTGGAGCATGTGGTTTAATTCGATGCAACGCGAAGAACCTTACCTACTCTTGACATCCAGAGAATCTAGCGGAGACGCTGGAGTGCCTTCGGGAACTCTGAGACAGGTGCTGCATGGCTGTCGTCAGCTCGTGTTGTGAAATGTTGGGTTAAGTCCCGCAACGAGCGCAACCCTTATCCTTGTTTGCCAGCGAGTAATGTCGGGAACTCCAGGGAGACTGCCGGTGATAAACCGGAGGAAGGTGGGGACGACCGTCAAGTCATCATGGCCCTTACGAGTAGG
>NZ_NPKW01001234.1:0-577 GCF_002265885.1 Vibrio sp. 03_296 | reverse complement strand
ACGGGAGGCAGCAGTGGGGAATATTGCACAATGGGCGCAAGCCTGATGCAGCCATGCCGCGTGTGTGAAGAAGGCCTTCGGGTTGTAAAGCACTTTCAGTCGTGAGGAAGGTGGTAGTGTTAATAGCRCTATCATTTGACGTTAGCGACAGAAGAAGCACCGGCTAACTCCGTGCCAGCAGCCGCGGTAATACGGAGGGTGCGAGCGTTAATCGGAATTACTGGGCGTAAAGCGCATGCAGGTGGTTTGTTAAGTCAGATGTGAAAGCCCGGGGCTCAACCTCGGAACTGCATTTGAAACTGGCAGACTAGAGTACTGTAGAGGGGGGGTAGAATTTCAGGTGTAGCGGTGAAATGCGTAGAGATCTGAAGGAATACCGGTGGCGAAGGCGGCCCCCTGGACAGATACTGACACTCAGATGCGAAAGCGTGGGGAGCAAACAGGATTAGATACCCTGGTAGTCCACGCTGTAAACGATGTCTACTTGGAGGTTGTGGCCTTGAGCCGTGGCTTTCGGAGCTAACGCGTTAAGTAGACCGCCTGGGGAGTACGGTCGCAAGATTAAAACTCAAATGAA
>NZ_NPKW01001233.1:0-645 GCF_002265885.1 Vibrio sp. 03_296 | reverse complement strand
GCAGGGTGTGTAAGCGCTGTGAGGCGTTGAGCTAACCTGTACTAATTGCCCGTGAGGCTTAACCATACAACACCCAAAGGGTTTTGATGGACTCAAAGCAAGAACGAATTGAATGTGTAGAGAACGCAAACAGCTTTCCGAATTTTAAGAATTTGCTTGGCGACCATAGCGTTTTGGACCCACCTGAACCCATTCCGAACTCAGAAGTGAAACGAAATAGCGTCGATGGTAGTGTGGGGTTTCCCCATGTGAGAGTAGAACATCGCCAGGCTTTTAATTTTTAAAACCCGCTTTCAGAGCGGGTTTTTCAAGTTTTAAATGCTGATATGGCTCAGTCGGTAGAGCGCATCCTTGGTAAGGATGAGGTCCCCAGTTCGATTCTGGGTATCAGCACCATGATTTTGCTTAGCGACCATAGCGCTTTGGACCCACCTGATTCCATTCCGAACTCAGAAGTGAAACAAAGTAGCGCCGATGGTAGTGTGGGGTTTCCCCATGTGAGAGTAGGACATCGCTAGGCTCTTTATTTTGTTTTTAACTTTTAAAAAGTAAAATAAAACTTAGACTCAATAGTCTAACCAGTGCGGAGCGGTAGTTCAGTTGGTTAGAATACCGGCCTGTCACGCCGGGGGTCGCGGGTTCGAG
>NZ_NPKW01001232.1:0-894 GCF_002265885.1 Vibrio sp. 03_296 | reverse complement strand
ACATCAGCACTGATGCTTGATGCTTGATGCTTGATGTTTGATGTTTGATGCTTGATGTTTGATGTTTGATGTTTGATGTTTGATGCAATCAGTGAGAAAAGATGGGGCATCATTTCAAAGTACAACAAGTAGGGTGAGGCGTTGCCGCCTCATCCCTCTTACAGAACCGTACGTACGGGCCTCGTATACGGCTCATGCACACTTCCATTCAGCATAATTGCTGAACACGTACCCTGTCCTAACATGCTCGATATTGAACAAACCAAGATCGTTAAACCATTGATTTGGCATCGCATAACTGGCTAAGGGACTCTGCGCATTTTTCCAGCTACTCATTTGAATTGACCTGAACGGCGGCTTGTAACCAAGCTGTTTCAGCYTSCGGTGCAACCGTGWCGGTTTCTTCCATAATTTTAACTGGATGCTGCGCAGTCTGCGCCTTAACCATCCTGCTATTCGCGAGAACTCCCTGCTGGTATTGGCGATCCTGAAGTACTGACTGAACCCTCGTAAAACGGGATTTAGCTCGTTGATGACCTGCACTAATGGCTTTCCGCCATTACGTTTGCTCATCTGCTTCAACTTCTGTTTGAACAGAGCCAGTTTCTTGGGCTGAATTCGGGTGTATTGTTCCCCGATTTCAACGCCAAGGAACTTCACCCCATTTTCGCTGTGTGCTATATGAGATTTGCTCTGATTCACCGTCAGTTTCAACTCTTTTTCCAGTATCTTTGTCGCCTGWRCAAGCGCATTCTCTGCTCCTGCTCGGCTACGACAGAAGATCAAGATATCATCCGCATAGCGCACTATGCGGTGACCACGCTTTCGCATCTCCTGATCGAACGCATCCAGATAGATATTCGCTATCAGTGGACTTATTACCCCACCTTGCGG
>NZ_NPKW01001231.1:0-623 GCF_002265885.1 Vibrio sp. 03_296 | reverse complement strand
ATCGCAATAATCATCGTATAAGGAGGTGATCCAGCGCCAGGTTCCCCTAGCGCTACCTTGTTACGACTTCACCCCAGTCATGAACCACAAAGTGGTGAGCGTCCTCCCGAAGGTTAAACTACCCACTTCTTTTGCAGCCCACTCCCATGGTGTGACGGGCGGTGTGTACAAGGCCCGGGAACGTATTCACCGTGGCATTCTGATCCACGATTACTAGCGATTCCGACTTCATGGAGTCGAGTTGCAGACTCCAATCCGGACTACGACGCACTTTTTGGGATCGCTCACTTCGCAAGTTGGCCGCCCTCTGTATGCGCCATTGTAGCACGTGTGTAGCCCTACTCGTAAGGGCCATGATGACTTGACGTCGTCCCCACCTTCCTCCGGTTTATCACCGGCAGTCTCCCTGGAGTTCCCGACATTACTCGCTGGCAACAGGATAAGGGTTGCGCTCGTTGCGGGTACTTAACCCAACATTTCACAACACGAGCTGACGACAGCCATGCAGCACCTGTCTCAGAGTTCCCGAAGGCACTCCAGCGTCTCCGCTAGATTCTCTGGATGTCAAGAGTAGGTAAGGTTCTTCGCGTTGCATCGAATTAAACCACATGCTCCACCGCTTG
>NZ_NPKW01000123.1:0-102619 GCF_002265885.1 Vibrio sp. 03_296 | reverse complement strand
GGTGCCTCGAGGCGGAATCGAACCACCGACACGAGGATTTTCAATCCTCTGCTCTACCGACTGAGCTATCGAGGCAAATTGTTCAGCATCAGCTCAACAATGCAATGTGGCGGAGAGATAGGGATTTGAACCCTAGGTACGCTATTAACGTACGCCGGTTTTCAAGACCGGTGCTTTCAACCACTCAGCCATCTCTCCATGGGCCGAGATAATAGGGGGAAGCGTGGATGATGTAAAGTGGAAAAAGTTCAATCGCTTGATTTGTCGCCGTTTTATGTTTTGTTTGCTCTGTTTTTGCGCGCTCGGTCTCTTTTTTATTCAATCTATTCTTCCAAAACGAAAAATAAAAAGGGCCGTACGTAAGGCCCTTTGAAGCAAGATTGTGCAGTACACATTAGAACTTGTACGTGGCACCTGCGTAGAATGCACCTAGGCTGTAAGCAACGTCTTCCGTTACTTTGGTGCCATTTAGGTCATATTCGGTGCTGATACCAAAAATTTCAGTATCGTAACCCACACGGAACGCTAGGCCGTTCAATGTTGGTGGCGCGTACTCTAAGCCCAAACCAAAGTGGATAGCAGCGCCACTGTCACTTTCAAGGGTTTTGGTTGACTCGCTAAGATCTAATGCTGAAAGGCCAACAATACCATAAGGACGAAGGCCATTTGCAAAGGTGTAGCCAAGGTTGGCATTCAAAGAAAGTGCAGTCGGAGTCCAAGTATTTTGCGGTGTGGAAAATTTCACATCACCGTATTTGCTGTATTGTGCTTCGATACCAACGATACGGTTGAACTGATAACCGGCGATCAGTTTTAGTGCGTTACCATCGGCTTTACCGGTGACAGACTGATCACTGTCAAATTCCGTAGAACCAGCACCAGCACCAAGGTAGAAGCCGTTTACTTTCGTGTCTGCGTGTGCTGCTGAAATAGCGCTTAGGCTCAATAACGTCAGAGCGATCGCTTTCATTTTCATTGTTATTTCCTATGTTTTATTAGGATGTCAGGCGCTTTTTATAGTGATATGTATTTCAAATCAGAATGACAGCAAGCATTGAGCTTGACGTTTCGATTTGTGGTCTTTTCATGAGCGCTAACAACAGTTTTCTATGCATGGTTTCAAACAACTTAGTTCTTAACTGCTTTGGTCTAGCATTGGTTTTGAACACTGTTTTATAACCGCGAGAGATAATATATAAATTTCATATTTATTGCTAGTGATATATTTGCATTATTGGGCGCTGTTTTTTGTTTTGATTTTGCTTATTCAGTTAACCCTTAATTAACGCTCTCGGTTTGTCTGAAGTGAGAATGCTGGATGAAATGATCGATCTGATCTGGAATATAACGGCTATATATCATGCTGGTGTGGCTATTTTTCGTCAAAACGTGGTCAGTCATACCTGAGATCTTTGTTTCCTCCACCGTGACCGTCCCATCGGACATTGTCTGTGTATCCATTAGTAAGAAGGGTCTTGCACCCAATGGAATAGTGCCTGCAATACTGCCAAGCTTCTGAGGGAAATCCCAAATATCCTCATGCATATTGAGCCCATGTTTTGGCGAATTGCCAAGCATCGCACCTAAACCAAGCTCTTGAATTTTCGTTACGATGGAAGCGCCTTTGAGCGGCGAGCCAATGGCCACCACATGTGAGATCTGCTGAAGGGCAGGGCGACGAGAGGCAAGATAATGTTTAATCATCAAGCCTCCCAAGCTATGGCCAACTAGCACATTCCCCGTCGTAGTGCTGAGCGCTTTGTCTATGGATTGAAAAACTTTTTCTTCATCAATATTGACTGTGTTGTAGGTGAGCGTTTGTGTTTGATAACCCAATTTTTTTAGGCGCAAGCTGAGAGGCTGCATCACTAAGCCATGCATATATAAACCGTGCAAAATAATGATTTTCATTGCTTTACTCTCCATCCCTTATTCCCTCGCTACCGGTAATACCAAGCGACTTGGGGCGACCTAATGTTTAGATTATCTCATGAAAAATAATGGCTTACTGTGAACGGGGTACAGCAACCAACTTTTGTACCTCTTGCTGCAGTTGATGTCGGTTGGCTTCTGTACCTTCTATCGCTTCGCCAACGTTAACGCTGATTTTCGACCAGAATCGACGAGGTAAAGAGGTGAGCGCATGTCCATGTTTGTGGCTGAAAAAAGATCCCCACAGTCCAACTAGCCCAACGGGAATAACAGGCACAGGGTTGTCTTTGAGAATGGTTTCCACACCGGGTCTAAACTCGCCCAAGTTGCCGTCCGATGTCAGGCGACCTTCTGGAAAAATGCAAACGAGCTCGCCTCGCTCTAATGCTTGAGCAATCTGTTTAAATGCATTTTGATAGGTTTTTTCACATTTTTTCGGAGAGCAGATGGGAATCACGCCTGCATGGCGGAACACATATTTCAGTAGTGGAATCTCAGCAATGCCTTTTGCCATTACAAAGCGAATCGGTCGCGGTGAAATACCCATTAAGATCAGTGCATCAACGTAACTCACGTGGTTCGCAACCAGCAGCGCTGCTCCTTGTTGGGGAATGCCGCTACGGCCCTTAATCGTCACTCGGTACATTATGTGGCTAATCAGATAGCTGATAAATCGCTGGGTAAACTCGGGTACTTGGCGGTAAACATAAATGGCGACGGCCAAATTCATCAGTGCCAACAAGGCGAACAATTGCACAATGCTCAGCTTTACTACGGTTAAGACAAAGATGGAGAGTGCTGCCGATGCCACCATAAATAGCGAGTTCATGATGTTATTGGCCGCGATTGCTTGCGCACATTCGCCATCCTCTGCACGAGATTGAATGAAAGCGTATAGTGGAACGATGAAAAGCCCACCGCTGACTCCCACCATAAAAAGATCCGCCATCACGCGCCAGTGTTGAGCGTGCTGCACGAAATCAGCGGCTTGCCAATAGGCGGATGGAAACTGTGCCACGTTAGGCAGAGCAAAAAGTAGGTCACCACCAAACAGAGTGAGGCCGGCAATGCCAAAAGGCAGAATACCGAGTTCCACTTGATCAAAAGAGAGTTTTTCACACAGCCATGAACCCGTAGCGACGCCAATGGAAAACAGTGCCAGCAACACAGAAACGACCGTGCTGTCTGCATAGAGGTGCGTTTTTGCGAAGTTGGGGAACTGAGTCAGGTAGGTGGCGCCTAAAAACCAAAACCAACTGATGGCTAAGATCGCCATCCAGATTCCACGATTTTTCTGCGCATTCTTCAGCGTGCTGACTAAGCCGGAAATAGGTTTGAACTGTACTTTTTTAGCAGGTGTTTGCAATGGTAGTGCGGGCATTTTTTGGCTGCTGACAACGCCAAGTAACGCCAGCACCAATACTAAGCCTGCGGTAATGTAGAGCCCATTTTCTAACGCAATCAGCACGCCTGCGGTGAGTGTGCCAAGCAAAATAGAAACGAAGGTGCCCATCTCTACCCAAGCATTGCCTTTGACCAACTCGTTGGCTTTGAGTGCTTGTGGAAGCAGGGAGTATTTAACCGGGCCAAAATAGGCCGATTGAGTCCCGGTGAGAAAGAGCAGAATCAGCATCGCGATGTAGCTTTGCGTCAAAATGGCGATGGCGGCGCAGCCCATCACCAACAGTTCAATCTGTTTTAGGCGCTTAATTAATCGTGCCTTGTCCATATTGTCAGCGACTTGCCCAGCATGGGCTGAAAAAAGAAGGAAAGGTAAGATGAATAAGCCCGCCGCGAGATTCACAAATAAGTCAATGGGCAGTGGAAGCTGTTCCACTTGGCTATAAGTCACCATCAGCAGTAACACATTCTTATAGATATTATCGTTGAGGGCACCCAAGCACTGAGTGCAGAAGTAAGGAAAAAATCGACGCGATAAAAACATGTTAGCCTCTTTGATCTTGTTTAGTGCCTTGCTGAGTTCATTACTATCATGAAGAAAAGAACGAAAGCGCAGCCACAGTCCTTTGTGTCTAAATATTCAAAACGAGTACAGAAAAATGCCTCGGTTTCTTTTGTCTTTTGTGAATCAGAGCGGGAAGGTTATTCCCGCTCATATTGTGCTTTTTAAGCGTTTGTTTTACGGCGTAGCATCAATGCACAGCCAAGAACGACGATGAGCCACAGAGTCATTGAACCACCACCGCTACCGCCGCCGCCATGCGAAGGGGCTGGTTGGGTGAACATTGGCTGCTGCTTGTCTGCACGGTTATCCGTTATACCTTGTTGTTGGCGAAGCTCTCTTGCCGCTTGTTCTTTTTCTACACGTTGTTGGTTTGTTTTACTGATGCCATTTTTCTCAAACACCGCATCTTCGACCACAAGTAACGAGGTGTAGTCCGTGAGCAAGCCATATTCCAAGGCAATAGATTCGATTGCTTGTTCGCTTTCGTTATCATTTTGCTCCAAGTACTGCATCTTGGACTCAATATCTCGAATGGCTGAGAAGGCCCATAAACGCTCAATTTCTGGATTTTCAAGCTGTTGCTCTGGCAACTGAATGGTCGTTTGGTACTTGCGTGTGATGCCATCGACCTTGGCTGACAGTGTAATGGTGCTGTTACCCGCTTTGGTATAGTGACCAAAGACCGTAAGTTGCTCACCTCGATAAAGAGAGTGGATGTTCTCAGGTGTCAGATCGTTGAGTTTTACCCCATCTACGTCTAAGCGGATGTTGCGATACGCTTGGTGAGTTAGTTTACTGGTGACATTCATAATGTGGCCAAGAATGTCATCTGAATTGGAGATGCTGGTCGCAAAGCCATTGGATACTTGCGTCATTGGTTCAAGCAGCGGTGTGTTGGCACTGTTACCCATGATGAAGGTGTAGAGACGAACGTCGTAGCGCTGCATCAGTTTCAGGAACTGCTTTTTCTCTGTCACACCGACATTGGCAACCCCATCGGTGACCAAAATGATCCCTGTCGTTCGGTCACTGTCTAGGCCAGATACTGCGCGTTCCAGTGCATCATAGAGATTGGTGCCGCCGCCAGTGGCGATTTGATTGATGGTCTCAATCGCTTGTGTCACGTTATTTTGATTGACGGCGATGAAACCGTTGGTGATCTCTTGGACTCGATTATCGAACATCAAAATTCGGAATCGATCTCCAGAGGGGAGTTTGCCTAAACCACGTTTAACGCCCTCTGTTAGGGTGGTATGCTTGCCTGACATTGAACCTGACTTATCGAGTACAAACACCCAATCACGACCTTGTTGAATAGCGGAAAGGTCATCGCCTGGGGTGAAGGTCAGTTTGATGGTTCCGCGCTCACTTTGTTGAGGGTCACGATAGCTAACTGCTTCTAAACGACCGGGTAAACCTTCCTGTAAACGCCAATAAACGGTGATGTCTTTGTCGAGTGTAAAGGCGGTTTGCTTGGCACTCGAGCTCTGTTCTTCGACGTTTTGCTGATTGGTCACACTGGCTTGCCAAACAAGATGCTCACCTTGTGGGGTTTGTGAAATGATGGCGTTAGGATGCGCAGGCAGTCTTAAACCATCAATTGGATAGGCCGAACGTACTTCCAAGTTGAAAGAAAAAGCTTGCTCAACGTGGGTATTACGAGACCAAAATGCATCCGCTGCCGCATCGACACCACCTTCTTCCATTGGGTAAACGTAGCGGCCGATGCCATGATCGATTAAGGCATCTTGAAGATAAACCAGCTTAATTTTCACGCTTTGGTTGGGTAAAACAGGGAAAACACGGATATCAAAGCTTTTGAATTCGTTTTTGTCTGTAATGGCGGTCGAGGCTCCTTGCGCTTTTTGCTCTTGATAGAGCGTTTGCGCTTTTGCTTTACTGACGGCTTCTGCAATCACTGGGCGATCATTGATCCAATAGATAAATTCGCCCACCACCGCCTTTTCAGGAATAGGAAAGGAGTAAAGTGCTTCTAAGCTTTGATCGTTAGGGTTAAAGAACTCTTGTTCAATGGATGTCGTAGCGTAACCATCTTCAATGACGACATTAACGTGTTGAGACTGAATGGTTAGTGGTTGAAAACGGCTATCGGCAGGGGTTAACAATCCGCTAGCCAGTAAGCTTGGACTAACGAGCACCGATAAGATGATGACAAGGAATGCCAGCAGTTGTCTCAGCGCCGCTTTATGGTGATGTTGAATGCTCATTTTGTTGCCTCCATGAAATAACGGTGTTGCACCGTTCCTATGGCAGGCAGAATGGCAGAAGTGACCTTTTGAGGCGATTTTAATGATGAAAGTAACGTATATCGTTACCTTTGGTGTAATTGGTGTTACTTTTCTCGCTCGGTTGGTCTGTTTTCTAACTCAGAAAACATGGGAAAGGTCCAGCGTCGGATAGCGAGAACCATCGAGGTGCCGTGACGATCTTCAATCGCGAGTTCACTGTCATCTTGGCAGGCGGCATAAAACTCAGTGATCAATTTTTGCAGTTTTTGCTGCATTTTTTGGTTGGTCGGCGTCGACATCAATCCGGTTGCCATGACCAATTTTTCATCCGAAGCAGAGAAGTAACTGTGGAAAAACGCCTGTTGTACCTGTTGTTGGAAAAATCGTTGGATAGGACCACCAGCAATCCAAGAAAACTCTTTGGAAATCTTAAGCTTAATTCGATTGTTTGGTTGTAACTCAATGATACTGAGCCGATCTAACTGCGCGAGTTTTTGAATCAACTCTGGTTGACTAAATTGATATTGTTGGCGGATTTCCTCAAAGGTGTAGCCATTCACCACGCAAACAGAGACCAGCAGCAGGGCTTTGTCGTCGATAAGTTGCTTTTCTTGCTCATAGGTCAGTGCAACAATGCCTTGATCGTGCTTGGCCACCAGTTTAAAAAGCTCACTCATTTCCAAGCCTGCCAACTGACAAATACGTTCCAGCCGTTCTAAGCTAATCTGGCTGCCTTCTGCGAGGAGCCGTTTCACGGAGCCTTCACTGAGTGCCAGTGAGCGAGCAATGTCAGAATAGTGAACGCCTTGCAACTTGAGTTGTTTTTTTAGCTCGGCAATCAATAAGTTACATTCTGACATGGGGGATTTCCTTTGTGTTGGAGAAGGGCTCAGTATGCCTTGATGAAAACCAAATTGCGACAGGGACGAGTGAAAAGGGCTCCAATAACGGGAGCCCAGAAGAGGAGTGTCTATCCTCGCTATTCTTAACGAGGAGATGAGGCTTCATCAACCAAATAGAGAATGGATTGATAGGGAATGCCACTGTGATGCGACAAACCAATTTCACAGGTTCGGCTATTGCTAAAACCCCGTTGGCAATCACTCGGCACTTGCGCTTTTAACGGATGAACCGCGGCTGCGTTGAGTTCTGGGGTGGTGAATCCTTTATCGCCCGCCCAACCACAACATTGAATATGCTCAGGAACAATGACGCGGGATGTGCACGCGTTGGCCAACGTTATCATGGCATTTTCCAGCCCCATGCGCCTTGAACTGCAGGTGACGTGTAACATGACGGTTTCGTTGAGTGGGGTAATATCGAGATGTGGTAAGAGATACTTGCTGACAAAGCCTGTCGGTTCAAGCACTTCTATTGGTTGGCTAAACTGCTCAATGCTGCGTTTGGCACAAGGGCTGGTATCCATCAGCACAGGATAGGTTCCTTCACGACTCGCCTGCCACAATACTTCTTCCAACTGTTTGGCTTTATTTGTTGCTATTTCGTTCATCCCTTTGCTGTCGTATGGCATGCCACAACATTGATTGCTCAATTGCGCAGGGATGATCACTTCGTATCCCGCTTTCTTTATAAGTGACAATGTCACCTCTGTCAGTGATCGTTGATCAGGGGCATCTGCCTGTTGCCCCATGTTACGGCTGGCGCATGAAGGCATGTATACCACTTTCTTTTCTGTTGCAGTGATAGGAAATGCGGTGTTACCGAGTGAGTGTTGATTTGCCGTGGGGTACTCTGGATACCAGATGGGTGTTGATCCTTTAGTCAGTGAGCGTAAGCCATTAGTCAGTTTGCCCACCGTTGGCGCGCCAATCACCTGACTTGCTAACTGGTTAGCACGTAGACCACTTCTGGCAATGGCGGTTGTGGTGCTGAAATGGTCCGCAGTCCATTTGGCAATGGGGGTAAACTTCTCATACTTAGCGGTACGAAGTTTTTTGACCAAATCGCCAGTATTAATGCCAACGGGACAGCGATCGGCACACAAACCGGTTGCGGCACAAGTATCAATCCCTTGATATTCAAAAACTTTCTCTAATTCAGAGGCTTGTACTTGTTCTCCCGCACGCACTCGGCGCTGCAACTCTCGATAAAGCACGATGCGTTGACGAGGAGAAAGCGTCAGTGTTCTCGAAGGACAAACGGGTTCACAAAACCCGCATTCAATGCAGCGATCCACCAAAGGATCGGCAGCAGGCATGGGCTTGAGGTTTTCTATATGCGAATGGGGATTGTCATTGATGATGACTCCTGGATTGAGCAGACCTTGGGGATCGAAGATCGTCTTGATCTGTTGCATCAACTGGTAGCCCTCACGGCCCCATTCTAGCTCAACATAGGGGGCCATGTTACGCCCTGTACCATGTTCTGCTTTGAGTGATCCTTGATATTTAACCGCAACCAACTCCGCAACCTCATCCATAAATTTACCGTAGCGGTCAATTTCTGTTTGGCTGTCAAAACCTTGGGTGAAAACAAAGTGCAAGTTGCCTTCGAGAGCATGGCCGAAAATGATCGCTTCACCGTATTGGTAGCGATCAAACAGGGCTTGTAAGTCACGCACGCCGTTAGCTAAGTTTTCCACTGGAAAAGCAACGTCTTCGATAATTACCGTGGTGCCGACTTCGCGTACCGCTCCCACGGCAGGGAACATGCCTTTGCGAATTCCCCATAGTGTCGCAACGGTCGCAGCATCGCTGGTAAACGGCACAGATTCAATGATGGTGTACTCTGCTAGTGCATCCATAACAGATTTACATTGTAAATCTAACGTCGTTTGGCAGCTTGCATGAGACTCAACCAAAATGGCCGCGGCTTCGAGATCCAACGATTGAATAAAGCTGGGCATGCCCGCTTTGTCGGCAACAGAGCGAAGGGCGCGTCCATCCATCAGTTCTACGGCTGCCACGGGTAATTTGGATAGAGTCGTTACGGCGCGACAGGCTTCTTCGATGGTCGCAAAGACCAACAACGCCGAGGCTTTATTGGGGTGCTCAATGACGGTGTTATAGGTGATCTCGGCAATAAAGCCTAAGGTGCCTTCTGAACCAATCATCAAGTGTTCAATGACTTCAATCGGATCTTGGTAATCCACCAGGGCATTAAGAGCGTAACCTGTGGTGTTTTTAAGACGATACTTGTGCTTAATTTTATCTGATAGTTCTTTATTATCAGCCACTTGTTGGCAAAGCGCTTCGATGCCGGAAATGAGCGAAGCGTGGCTTTGCTTAAAGGCGGCGATGCTGGCTTCATCTGCGGTGTTCAGTATGGTGCCGTCACTAAAAACGATCTTCATACTATCTACGGTGCGGTAGGAATTTTGTGCGGTGCCGCAGCACATGCCACTGGCATTATTGGCGGCTATGCCGCCGATTTTGCAGGTATTAATCGAAGCGGGATCGGGGCCAATTTTGCGCTGAAAAGGGGCCAAATATCGGTTGGCATCCGCGCCGATCACGCCAGGTTGAAGAATGATCTTATTGCCATCGTCGACAATTTCATGGCCTCGCCAATCGTCGGTTAGGGTGATGAGCACAGAGTCAGAGACCGCTTGCCCAGACAAGCTGGTGCCCGCTGCGCGAAACGTGCAGGGAACATGGAGCTCTCGGCAACTTTGAATGGCAAAAATGACTTCTTGCAAATCCTTGAGTCGTAAGACGATCTTTGGCACTAAACGATAAAAACTGGCGTCGGTACCGTAGGCTAAGCGTTTGGCTTCTTGGGTAATGATGCGCGCTTGCTCAATGCGGGTAGCAAACACCGCAGCCAGTTTTTGATAGGTGGCGTTATCTAAGTTATTGACCATCATTGCTTCCTTTGTTTTGCAGCGTTTTTCGGTTTATCCCCTTCCTACTTGAAGCTGCAGCGGTGTTGGCTATGCTCATTCACTGGCACGCCAGCCCGGCCCAATCACATAGTCTGTCTATGTTCATGCGGATAACCTCACTGGCCGCCTACCTGTAACGCCAAGTAGTTGGGGTATATGTTTTTACATTGCTGCGACGTATTTGCTCTTGATGTTTTCTATTTGGGTTAAAGCATCGTGCCATGTTTGTATGAAAACGTCTCAATGGCTGAGAAACAAAACCTCAACGATGAGGCTGAGGTTACGTTTTTCGCTTATTGATCGGTAAGTAATAGCACCACGAGCTCACTTGGTCCGTGCGCGCCATAGGCCAGCGTTTGTTGGATATCCGCCGTTTTGGACGGGCCAGAAATCAACAGTGCGTTGGTCGGCATGTGATGCGCCCACTCTTGCTCTACCATGACCTCAAGGAAATTACACTTAAGAGTCGACTGTTTGATCACCGCGATGTGCTTAGGAGGCACCAAGGACAAGGTTCTGGGCTCATATTCGCTCGGCCACAACACCAAAGCACCAGTGTCGGCAATACCGGCTAAAACATGAGTAATACCGACATCGATTTGGTTAAAAAGCTCACTCTTCCATTCTTCAATGTGGCGTTCAAATTCCACCACTTTCACTTGAGCGAGTCCGTTGCGAAAGGCGTGAATGTATTCTCCATCCGTGCCAATAGCGGCGGTTTGACATGCTTTGTCTGACACAATACGCGCGATGGTGGATTCGAGTTGTGACGCTTCTATGGTGTGCATTTCGGCGTGGCTGGCTTCCATGGCAGTGATGAAGCGGTGCACTTTTTCATTCTGAGTGACATTCTTTTCGTGTCCCCACGGTTGATAACTCAAGTGCGCCGAGCTTTTTTCAATCGCATTGGCGGCTTTGAGGCGATTGAGTATGTTGTTTTTCGCATGGCTCATGATTCACCTCTTTTGCGTTTTTCTGCCATCAATTGGTGTAAGGATTTTTCTGCCGGTTTTGGCGCCGTGCGGCATTGGGTCCAAGGGCCGAGATTTGCCGGAAGCAGGTTACGCATTTTGCTGGCGATGGCCGTGCCAGCATGGTAGAGCGAGGGATGACGCGCCGCGTAAGCAAAGCCTTTCATCGCCGCCGTTTCCAAACCATTGTGCGCCGCGTTTTGGCCGCGAAGTGGTGCATGATCGGGCATGGGATCATTTTTCGCTTCTCGTCGCAGGCGTTGCAACATTTCAGGAATGGGGATGCGTACCGGGCATACTTCTCCACAAGCGCCGCAAAGGCTTGATGCGGTAACGAGATCCTGTGTTTTTTCCAATCCTAGTAAATGAGGAGAGATGATCTTACCAATAGGACCCGGATAGACGGTGCCATAGGCGTGGCCGCCAATTTTGGTGTAAACAGGGCAGTGATTCATGCAGGCGCCACAGCGAATACACTGCAGCGTTTTGCGTAACTCTTCATCTTGGTAAGCTTGTGAGCGGCCATTATCAAGCAGCACCAAATGCACTTCCTGCGGGCCATCTTTTTCACCATTCTTACGTGGTGAGGTAATCATATTGAAATAGGTGGTAATCGCTTGTCCGGTCGCACTGCGGGTTAATGCGCTGTAGAGCGGCGGCACATCGGTCAAAAACTCCACCACCTTCTCAATGCCAGTAATCGCAATGTGCACATTCGGCACGGTAGTGGACATGCGCCCGTTCCCTTCATTTTCCACCAAACACAAGGTGCCTGTTTCAGCAACGGCGAAGTTGACGCCAGATAAACCAATATCGGCATCGTGAAATTTTTGTCGTAAGCGCTGGCGGCCAGTTTGAATCAAAGCATCTACATCGGTTGTTGGCGTGAAGTTGTCGAGATTTTTCTCGAAGGTATCACTCACTTCCTGCTTATTTTTGTGGATGGCTGGCATGATGATATGGGAAGGTTTGTCGCCGTCGAGTTGGACGATGTATTCCCCCATATCACTTTCCAAGCACTCAATCCCCAGTTTTGCCATCTCATGGTTCATCTCAATCTCTTCACTGACCATCGATTTACCTTTTATGATCATTTTCGCCTGATGAGCGTTAGCAATGCTGGCAATGATGCTATTGGCTTCGTCAGCATTTTCTGCCCAATGGACATGAATACCGTTGCGATAGCAGTTGAACTCAAGCTTTTCTAGCAGTTGCGGTAACTTGCTTAAGCAGCGTTGACGAATGGCTTCTGCCAGATCTCGAATCGCTTTTTCCTCGGCAGGGTCAGCAAAGGCGAGTTTACGTTTGTCGCGCAGATAATCCATCGCACCACGGAAGTTGGCTCTGAGCTGCGGGTCCGCGAGTGCGACTTTAGCTTGCTGATGGAACTGTTGTGGAGTTTGTGACATTAGGCTTTCCCCCCAATTCGTTCGAGTAGAAAACTGGCCAAGTGGCGACCTTTGATCGCTTTACCTTGATACTCAAATGCCCCGTTGATATTGAGCAAGCAGCCCCAGTCTGCGCTGACGAGTGTCTCAGCGGCAGTGGCCTCGATATGGCGGGTTTTGTCTTCCACCATAGCTTGAGAAATGTTGGGATGACGAACAGAGAACGTCCCGCCAAAGCCGCAGCACTCGCTTTCATAGTCTTGCATGCGCAGTTCAACATTATCGAGTTGTGAAAGCAGCTCTGTTGCGGTGACATGCACATTCATTTCCCGACGAGCCGCGCAGGACGTGTGCATGACCACTGAGGTTGGTTGACCTTGGTCATTGAGCTTGACGCGACACACATTGACGAGAAATTCGGTGAGCTCAAAAACTCGGTCACAGAATTGGCTCACTTGGGCTTCTTGCGAATCGCCTTTAAAAAGACGGCGGTAATGATGATGCATCATGCCGCCACACGAACCTGATAACACAATCACGGGGTAGCTTTGTGGAAATAACTCAATTTGACTGAGGGCAACTTGTTTGGCTTCCTCATCGTATCCCGAAGAGTAAGCTGGCTGGCCGCAGCAGGTTTGTTTTTCGACAAAGATAACGTCAATACCTTGTTGCTCAAGTAGCGTCATGGCATCAAGCCCTGCTTCTGGGTCAAACATGTCGACGAGGCAAGTGGCGTAGAAATAAACTTTGTCAGGTTTTGCCGGATAAATACGCATTGGCTGTGCTCCCGTGTAAAGAATGGCGTAGTGGTAGCGGATAGCGCAGTGACTACGCTATGGTTGTCGGGGTATGCGACCGCTACGCCATATTGGTTTGGCAGCAGGTTACACCTGCCGCTCGTTGTCGTTATGAATCTGGTTATCTACGGTGTCATGAGTGCATCGGTGATCTGCAAACCGTAAATCAGTGTTAAACCGATGATGCCCGTGACTACAAGGTAGTAGAAAGTGGGGATAATGGTTTTGCGCAGTGTCGCACCTTCGCGACCGAGCAGCCCAACAGTGGCAGAAGCGGCAACCACGTTGTGAATAGCGATCATGTTACCCGCTGCCGCGCCCACCGCTTGCAGTGCCACCACAACCGCACTGGAGATGGTCAAGGTTTGTGCCACTTCAAATTGGAACTGGCTGAACATCATATTTGACACTGTATTGGAACCGGCGATGAATGCCCCCAAGGCACCAACGGTGGCACTCAACGCCGGGAATGCAGAGCCAACTAAGTCAGCGGCAAAATTGGCGGTGGTGACGGGCATACTGGCGAGATCCGCCGCGTTGACACCCGAGTTGATAAATATGCGAACCATTGGAATGGTGAAGACAAGTACAAAGCCAGCTCCAACAAGGGTTTTACTGGATTCGCCCAGCGCTTTTGCCATTGGCTTGAGGCTGCCGGCTTGAATGAGCACGGCAAGTAACGCGACAAACACTAAGATGCCACCAGGTAAATAGAGCGGTTGGAACGCCGTACTGATACCAGCTTCGCCTAAGATAGTCCCAGAACTGATGCTGATACCCGTTAACAAAGCTTTGAAGTCAGCACTTACGCGGCTGGCGACGAGAATCACTGCCAAAAGCACGTAAGGTGTCCACGCTTTTACCAGGCTCATCGGTTTGCCTTGCACTTGTTCAAGATCGATTTTGAGTGAGCCTAACCATTCTGCTGGCCATTTGTCCTCGGCTTCAAAATCCCATTGTGATTTTGGCACGAGAAAGCCTTTTTTGGCCGCCGTCACCACAATAGCAAGACCGACTAAACCACCGATCAAAGAAGGAAACTCAGGGCCTAAGAAAACGCCAGTTAACGCATAAGGCACAGTGAAAGCGAAACCAGCAAATAGGGCGAAAGGAAGAATATCTAACCCTTCACTCCAACTGCGGTTTTTGCCAAAGAAGCGTGTCAGCATCATTGCCATCAGCACAGGCATGATGGTGCCAACAGTGGCGTGGATCAGCGCCACGCTTGAGGTGATTTGTTGTAGGTAAATATCCCAACTTGAGCCGTGAGCGATCAATGCTTCGCTGATGTTATGCGTATCAAGACCTTTGTTCACACCGACAATAATGGGTGTTCCAACGGCACCAAAAGAAACCGGTGTGGATTGGATCATCATTCCCATCAGTACCGCCGCAAGCGCGGGAAAGCCAATGGCGACCAGAAGAGGCGCGGCAATCGCAGCGGGCGTACCAAAACCAGATGCGCCTTCAATAAAAGAGCCGAAACACCAAGCAATAATGATCGCCTGTATGCGGCGGTCAGCGGAGATATCGGTAAAGCCGTTGCGAATGGTGGTGATGGCTCCGGTGTGTTTCAACGTGTTCAACAGGAAAATGGCGCCAAATACAATCCACAACACGGAGACGGTAATGCCAAGGCCTTGTAGCACAGAAGCGATGACGCGGGTGGTGGACATGTCCCAACCAAAGAGGGCAATCACCACAGTGAGTGCGAAGGCCACAGGCATGGCTTTTTTAGCCGGCCAGTTGAGACCGACCAGTAGGATGGCAGCGACCACAATTGGCGAAAAGGCCAAAAGGGCTAACATTGTTTCACTCATAAGTACTTCCTCGTACAGCTTGATCAACCTTGATGGGGTAGGGTTATCAGGTTGGTCTGACTTCCAATTGCAGTGTTCAACTGACACGGATAATTGAAAAAAGCTTATTGTTTTTGTAATGGGCTTGTTAATTTGGCGTGAATTTACCCCTTTATTTTTTATTGATATAGGGAAATAATGAAAATCATTCCTTCCAAAAATGACATAATCCAATGCGTGCAGATGACTTAATCTTATTTAGCCAAGTGGTTGAACAGGGCAGTTTTAGTAAGGTGGCTGAAGAAAATAGCCTTACAAATTCGGTGGTTAGCAAAAGAATTGCGCGACTTGAAGAAGAAATTGGCGCTCAATTATTATATCGAACAACGCGAAAATTGACGTTGACCGAGGCGGGCAAGGCGTTACTGCATAGTGCCAAAAATGTGAAGCAAGCCACTCAGGAGGCTATGGATGCTGTTGCAGGCTTTGGAGAGAATGTCAGTGGCCATATCAAAATGTCGGTACCGACGATTTCGGGTGACTTGATATTGGCGGATGCGGTTGCCGAATTTTGTAACCAGCACCCAGGATTAACCGTCGATATGTCGTTAGATAACCGATTTGTTGACCTCGTGTCAGGTGGCTATGATTTGGTCATTCGCACGGGTTATCTTGAGGATTCCAGCTTGATTGCTCGACATATTCTCGATTCCCAATGGGTGGTGTGCGCATCTCCTTCCTATATTGCCAAACATGGAAAACCGCTCGTTCCTACCGATTTAACTCAGCACAACTGCTTGCAGTATGCCTACCAAACCACAGGGGCGTCAGAGTGGGAGTTTAAAGGGGATAAAGGCAACTACATTGTACGTGTAGCAGGGTGTTTTTCGACCGACAACGCGACGGCTTTGCGCAAAGCCGCGTTAGGTGGCCATGGTATTGCCTATGTTCCTCGCTGCTTGGTGTACCACGATTTTCGTAATGCTCAGCTGGTGGATATTTTTCCAGAGCAAGTCGGCAAAAAATTGGGCATCTACGCGGTCTATCCGTTTACTCGCCAGCCACCGAACAAAGTGCGTTTACTGATTGAGCATATTCGGGAGCGTTATCTGACCATTTCCCACTATTTTTGAGTGTTGCTGATGTTGAGAGGCGCTGACGTTGATTGATGATAGGTAATAAATTGCGATTGAGTCATCATTTCAAGAAATGTTGCAATCTTTAGCTTGAAAACAGCGCAGTAAGCCCTAAGTTAAGGGGTGAAAATTATTCTCATTACAACCATAAGCAAACCCTAAAGCATCAAGGCCAAAAGGCCTTGATGCTTTTTATAGAAAGTGCTTTACACAAAGAGTCACAAGGACGTTATGCAGTACATCAAAACACGTAAAGACCCAATTGTTGATCATTACTTTGGGCATCAAGTTGCCGATCCCTATCGTTGGTTAGAAGACGATCGTAGTGAAGACACCGCTGAATGGGTCGCTGGGCAAAACTCAGTGACTTTCGATTATTTAGGACAAATTGGTTTTCGCCAGCAGCTCAGAGAGCAAATCGCAGCAAGTCAAGATTACGAAAAATCGTCTCAGCCTTTTGTGCATGGGGAATACACCTATTTTTATAAGAATGATGGTTTGCAAAACCAAAGTGTGCTTTACCGTCGTAAAGGCCAAGAGCCAGAACAGGTGTTTCTTGACCCGAACGGGTTTTCTGAAGATGGCACCACGTCACTTAGCGGTGTTTTCTTCTCGAAAGATGACTCGTTGGTGGCCTACACCATCTCAGAAGGGGGAAGTGACTGGCGCAAGATTTTTGTGATCGATGCTGAAACAGGTGAGCAAATCGAACCTGAAATCGTCGACGCGAAATTCACCGGTGTTTCTTGGCTCGGCAACCAAGGTTTCTACTACTCACGTTATGACAAACCACAAGGCAGTGAGTTGTCAGCCAGAACAGAACAACACAAGCTCTATTTTCACCGATTGGGCACGCCACAATCCGATGATGTGTTGGTTTTCGGTGAAGGTGAGGGTGAAGTACATCGCTACGTTTATGGACAGACAAGCGAAGATGATCGCTATCTCGTCATCAGCGGCCATGAGTCGACGTCAGGTAACCGTTTGTTCTATGTTGATCTGCAAAGTGAAGATCAATCGGTCTACACCTTGTTGGATCATGTGGACTCTGATACTGAACTTTTAGACTCAACAAGTCGCCATTTTATTCTCTATACCAACTTAGACGCACCAAACGGCAAAGTGATAAGTGTGGATATTGAAAGTGGTCAATGGCGTGATTTAATCGCCGAGCAAGATCAGCCTCTCGAGGTGGTGGCGGCAGGTGGTTACCTTTTTGCGACCTACATGGTTGATGTGCTGTCAAAAGTCGTGCAGTACAGCTACCAAGGGGAAAAAGTTCGAGAAATTACGCTACCCGGTGAAGGCACCGCAACGGGGCTCGAAGGGAAGAAGAGCCAAACTACGCTCTACTACACATTCACCAATTACGTCACACCGCCGACGATTTTCTCATTGGATGTGAAGAGTGGCGAGTCTCATGTGTTCCAAGAGTCAAAAGCGCCTTTCGATCGCACTCAGTTTGAATCACAACAGGTGTTCTACCCATCGAAAGATGGCACCTTGATCCCCATGATCATCTCCTATAAGAAAGGGATTGAACTCAACGGTAAAAATCCGACGATTCTTTATGGCTACGGCGGTTTTGATGTCAGTTTGACGCCTGCCTTTTCAGGCATGGTAGCCAGCTGGCTTGAGTTGGGTGGCGTTTACGCGGTCGCTAACTTACGTGGTGGCGGTGAATACGGTAAGGCTTGGCACAATGCTGGAACGCAATTGCAAAAGCAAAATGTTTTTGATGACTTTATTGCTGGCGCCGAGTTCTTGATTGAACAGCAGTACACCAGTTCGGATTTTCTTGCGATTCGTGGTGGCTCGAACGGCGGTCTGCTTGTTGGTGCCTGCATGACTCAGCGACCAGAGCTGTTCAAAGTAGCACTGCCTGCGGTTGGGGTGCTAGACATGCTGCGCTACCACACTTTCACCTCTGGTGAAGGTTGGAAATATGATTACGGCACATCGGCACAAAGTGAAGAGATGTTCCAGTATTTGTTGGGCTACTCTCCGGTGCACAACGTCAAGGAAGGCACTGCTTACCCGGCAACCCTTGTGACTACAGCCGATCACGATGATCGTGTCGTGCCTGCGCACTCTTATAAGTTCATCGCCGAACTGCAAGAGAAACACCAAGGCGTGAACCCGGTGCTGATCCGAATTGATGTCAATGCCGGACACGGCGCGGGTATGCCGATGAGCAAAATGATCGATCTCTCTGCGGATATGTATGCGTTTACGTTGTTCAATATGGGAATCACCGCATTAAAGTAATCCGTTTACTCATCAAAGTGATGTAAAAATGCCGCGATATGTTCGCGGCATTTTTGTTTGTGACTCTTATTTTAAGCCCAAGTCACTATTGGGTTGGCGGCCAAGCCAAGAACAGCCATGTTCCACTTATTCCATTGACGTTGTATGGTGAACTAGCGAGTTGGTCCTCGTTTGAGTCGATTTAAGCGACTTCTTCAATCATTGGCTCATCGAGATCAAACGACGCGCTGATGAGTTTTTTGGTGTAGTCACTTTTTGGCTGGTGGAAAATATCGTCAGCACACCCTTGCTCCATCACTTCGCCTTTTTGCATCACCAGTACGCGATCAGACAAGGCCTTAACCACCGAAAGATCATGACTGATAAACAGATAGCCGATGTTGTATTTTTTCTGCAGATCTTTAAGTAAGTCGATGACCGTCAATTGGACAGAGCGATCCAGTGCCGAGGTGGGTTCATCGAGCAGAATAAACGCAGGTTTGAGGATCAACGCCCGTGCAATCGCAATGCGCTGACGTTGGCCACCGGAAAATTCGTGTGGATAACGGTTAATCGACGTCGGATCCAAACGCACTTCTTTCAGCGCTTCACGTGCCATGCTCATACGTTGCTGCTTGCTTAGCTCAGGGCGGTGAACCGTCAATGCTTCGGTGATGATTTCGCCCACTGTCATGCGGGGAGACAACGAACCATACGGGTCTTGGAATACCATCTGTACTTGTTTCTTGAGGTCAAAACGCGCTTTTTCACTTAACTGAGCAAGTGATTGACCTTGAAATTCGATCTCACCAGTGGAAGGCAATAAACCGATGAGCGCGCGCCCGAGTGTCGATTTTCCAGAACCCGACTCACCCACGATACCGAGTGTTTCGCCTTGTTTTAATTGCAGCGAGATGCCTTTGACTGCTTCGAAATATTGGTTTCGACTCGGTAAAAAGTGAGGTTTGACGAGAAACTTAACACGAATATCTTGCGCTTTGAGCAGCATAGGGGCAGATTCATCAACCGCTTCTTTGCTTCCCTTTGGAATGGAATTGATCAGCATCTTTGTGTAGTCGTGCTGCGGGTTGGCAAACAGCGCTTGTGTGCTCCCTTCTTCAACGACTTCCCCTTTGCACATCACCAGAACGCGATCGGCAAAATGTTTCACCACACCCAAATCATGGGTGATGAACAGAATCGCCATGCCCATCTTGGCTTGAATCTCTTTGATCAGATAGAGCACTTCCGCTTGAACGGTAACGTCTAGTGCGGTCGTGGGTTCGTCGGCAATCAAAATTTCTGGTTCATTGATTAATGCCATCGCGATCATAATGCGTTGCAATTGGCCTCCAGAAAATTCGTGAGGGAATTTTGTGTACGCCTGTTGCGGATTCGGTAAATGAACGAGCTCGAACAACTCCAGTACTCGGTGTTTTGCCTGTTTTTTCGTCACCTTGCGGTGACACATCATTGCTTCTGCAACTTGGATGCCCACACGCATAAATGGATTGAGTGACGTCATTGGTTCTTGGAAAATCATCCCGATGCGATCGCCTCGGACCTTGCGCATCGCTTGTTCCGATTTCTCAAGAATCGATTCCCCTTCAAACAAAATTGATGATTCCGAATGGACAATCGCGTTATTGGGTAACAGTTTCATCAAAGCACTGGAAGAGACAGACTTGCCGGAGCCAGATTCACCGACAATCGAGAGGGTTTCTCCGGCTTGGAGATCGAAGCTAACATTCTTAACTGCATCGACGATTCCATCGTTGGTCTTAAAACTGACCGAGAGGTTGTTCACCGTAAGAATGGTTCTTGATGACATTGTAATTCCTTGTCTTAGTTAAGGACGCGAGAAGCGTGCTGTGGAGCGCTACCATTAAAAAGCTGTAGCGTTGCAAACTGCGCGTGTGCGCGGTTGACATGATCTAACTCCAGCATCCATTGTGCATTACGTTGTGCTCGGCAAAACGCCGTCATGTACGAGAGCAAATCATCGCAATGTTTGCTTAACATGGAGTGCACACGTTGAATGAGTTCACTTTGCTCAAGTGCCACAAATTGGAACAGAGCATAGGTGTTATTGAGGGTAGAAAAAGCGTCTTGATAGAGCCCCATGCGGTTATACAGTTCAGACTGCATGATACTGGCGTCACGCAATCCACTGAGCAAACAAACGAGCTGACACGGTTTGAGTTCGCAGCCATGCGCGGCTGACTGAATATGGGTAGGCAAGTAAGTGAGCACTTCACTAAATAAGTGATGAGCTTCCGGCCAATGACCTTGTTCCATTAACTCTTGGGCTTTAAGAAAGCGCATCCAGCATTGTTCGATGTTCACTTTACTCTCCTGTCTAAAACGCGATTTCTGAAGTTTAAATGAAACTTATTATCAAATGCAAGTTTATATCATTTGCGTTGTTTTGTTTAACAATTGCTGCATTTATGCTCACTTGCGCTGGCGTGTTGCATAAGTCACTAAAAATTCTATTATTTCCGACTAGACTTGAGGTAGTGTGGAGTAAAGAACCTCCTGAGAGCTCAATATAGCGAAGAATGGATTGAGCTAACTGGGAAGAATGACAAGAACAATAAACAAGGAGGCAGCTATGGCGATTCAAAGATTATCCGCAGCACAACTCTATTCTGTGGCTGAATTAGAACAACTGCCATGTAAGTCAACCAAGGAGTTGGCTCCGATTGACGAGATTGTGGGGCAAGAACGCGCTCAAAAAGCGGTTGAGTTTGCTATGTCAATCAAGGAAAAAGGTTACAACATCTACGCCATTGGCCAGAATGGCCTAGGTAAGCGTACGATGATTTTGCGCTATTTAAACCGCCATCAACATGACGTGAATGCATTGTATGATTGGTGCTATGTCGCGAACTTCGAAGATATTCGCACCCCAAAAGTGCTCAAGTTACCGCAAGGGGTGGGCGTTCAGTTCCGTAATGATATTGAGAAGCTGATGACCAAGTTGGTCAACGCAATGCCGCTGGCGTTTGATAATGAAATGTATTATTCACGCGCCGATAAGCTGAAAAACCAACTGGTACAAAAGCAGGAACAAGAACTCGAGCGCATTACGAAAGATGCCAAAGAAAAAGGCATTAGCCTGACAATTACCACACAAGGTGATTACCAGTTTGTCGCGTTGAACGGTGAAGAACTGCATACGGAGGAGACTTTTGATGCTCTAAGCCGTAAAGAGCAGGAGTACTTTGGAGCAAGTATCGACGAACTTGAGGTGAACCTTCGTTCGATGGTGCGTAACTTAACCGAATGGGAAGAGTCTTACAGCGAGAAAATCAAAAAGCTCAATGACGATGTCACTCGCGATGTGATTACGCATTTTATCAAGCAACTTAAGCTCGATTATTCACAATATCCAGAGATCAAAACCTATTTAACGGAACTGCAAAAAGACATCATCGAAAACGCCGATATCTTTTTGGAGGAAACGGGTGAGCAAGGTGAAGTGGCCACCGCTTCTCTTGATAAGAAACTGCCGCGCCGCTATAAAGTGAACGTGCTAGTGAGTCGCAAGAAGGGTGAGTTTCCTATTGTGGTAGAAGAAACACCGAACTATCACACGCTGTTTGGCTCAATTGAAACCGCGACATTCAAAGGCACGGTATTTACCGATTTCTCCTTAATTCGTGCGGGTAGCTTGCACAAAGCCAATGGTGGTGTGCTGTTGATGGATGCACAAAAAGTGCTAGAGCAGCCGTATGTGTGGGATGGTCTAAAGCGAGCGCTTCGTTCTCGTCAGCTCAGCTTTACCTCGTTGGAGAAAGAGGTGACTCTCACAGGCGCGGTGTCACTTGATCCGGAACCGATTCCACTCGACATCAAGATCATTTTGTTTGGTGACTATCGCACGTATCAGTTGTTACAACACTACGATCCAGAGTTCAGCGAGCTGTTCCGTGTCACCGCCGATTTTGAAGATGAAATGAAGCGTACACCGGAATCTGAACTTCAGTACGCGCGCTTTATCTCCAGTGTGGTGCACGACAATGGCATGTTGCATTGCGATAAGAAAGCCATTGCGCGCATCATTGAGCACAGCTCTCGTCTGGTGGGCGACCAAGGCAAGCTCTCATTGCATTCGGCGCACATTGCCAATTTGCTACGTGAGTCGAACTATGTGGCCAAGCAGTCTAACTCTAACATGATCCGCATCGGCCACGTTGAGGAGGCTCTGAGCAATCAAGAAATGCGAGTGAGCCGATTGCAAGATGCTGTGATGGAAGGATTTATTAATGGCACCACGTTAATTCGTACCGAAGGTAGTGCGGTGGGCCAAGTAAATGCGCTTTCTGTTTTGAGTACCAGTGATCACGCATTTGGCGCGCCAAACCGTATTACCGCCACTACTTGTTATGGTGATGGTGAGGTGATCGATATTGAACGTAGCGTGGATTTGGGGGGCAGCATTCACTCTAAAGGCGTGATGATATTGTCGGCTTACCTCTCATCGGTATTTGGCCGCAACGCTAAGGTGCCACTGACGACGACGATTACGTTTGAGCAATCGTATGGCGGTGTGGATGGCGACAGCGCCAGCATGGCGGAGTTGTGTGCCGTCGTGTCGGCGTTTTCTAAACAGCCAAACCGACAGGATATCGCGATCACCGGCTCGATGAACCAATTTGGTGAGTCACAGCCGATTGGTGGCGTGAACGAGAAGATCGAAGGCTTCTTTGATGTGTGTGCTATCAAAGGTCGTCATGATCAACAAGGGGTGATTATTCCACGCTCGAATGTGCATAATCTGATGTTGAGACCAGATATTGTTAAAGCCGTAGAAAAAGGCGATTTCCATATTTGGGCGATTGACCATGTCACCGAAGCCATTGAGATCTTTACCGGCAAATCGGCGGGCGAGCCCACCGATGATGGCAGCTACCCAATTGACACTATCTTTGGTATTGCTCAAGCAAAACTCAACGCGCTGAGAAAGTGATAACGAATAAAATCAATATCTTATGTTTTGGTTTTCTAGTAACAAAGACGGCTCCTAAGGGAGCCGTTTAATATTGAATTATTATCATTGATATGAGAGTTGTGAGTGTGACGTTGTTAGTGAATTCTGAAAATTCGCTATCTCTTTTCAGGTTCACTGGGTTGTATTAACACTAGTCGTGATTTTTTAAGTGCGCAAATATTCCACAATTTATTATTAAATTACTTAATATTTATGTGAGATTGATTCCACATTAATGGTGTTGAATGAAAAAATTGGCCCGATGGGCCAATTTCGTCTTCAATGGCATTTATCACCAATGTTAGCGCTGAAAAGTGACTTGCTCACGTTCACTAAGGTTGATGTGCGTTGTCGCAGGTTGTGTTTCTGCAATCACTTTACCGTGACGAACAGAGTAGCGAACCGGTACTTGGCGACGCACGGCATCAAAACCATTTTCCGCAGGAAGGATCAGTAAGCTCCCAGGTTTACCTGCTTCAATGCCGTGTTTGTCTTGAATGTTCAGCGTACGCGCTGAGTTGGTGCTGATCAGATCAAGCGAGTTGTTGATTTGGTCGTACCCCATCACTTGGCAAACATGCAGACCCATGTGCAGCACTTGCAGCATGTTTGCTGTGCCGAGCGGATACCAAGGATCAAACACGTCATCGTGACCAAAACAGACGTTGATGTTGGCGTTGAGCATCTCTTTTACACGAGTCACACCACGACGTTTCGGGTAGTCATCAAAGCGACCTTGAAGGTGGATGTTGACCAGCGGGTTCGCCACGAAGTTGATGCCTGACATGCGCAGCAAACGGAAGAGGCGAGAGGCGTATGCACCGTTGTAAGAGCCCATCGCCGTTGTATGGCTTGCGGTTACCTTGTAGCCCATGTTGAACTTGTGCGCTAACGCCGCCAGAGTTTCAACAAAGCGTGACTGCTCATCATCAATTTCATCACAGTGCACATCGATCAAACGGTCGTATTTTTGTGCCAGTTCAAAAACGTAATGCAGCGACTCAATGCCGTATTCACGAGTAAACTCAAAGTGAGGAATCGCGCCAATCACATCCGCACCTAATTGAACCGCTTCCTCTAGCAACTCTTTGCCGTTCGGGTAAGAAAGAATGCCTTCTTGCGGAAACGCAACGATTTGGATGTCTACCCACTCTTTCATCTCTTCACGCACTTCCACCATCGCTTTTAAGGCAATGAGTGTTGGGTCTGATACGTCAACGTGAGTACGAACGTGTTGCACACCGTTGGCGATTTGCCACTTAAGTGTTTGTTTCGCGCGTGATTTGACATCTTCAATCGACAACGTCTCTTTACGCTCAGCCCAACGCTCGATGCCTTCGAAAAGTGTCCCAGAGATATTCCAGCTTGGCTCACCCGCGGTTTGCGTGGTGTCTAGGTGAATGTGCGGCTCACAGAAAGGGGCGACCGCCATGCCGCCTTCGGCATCAAGAACATCACCGGTGTAATTGAGTTCGACATTGTTGTCTTCAATGCGCGTGAATTGACCATCCTCAATCAAAATTTGCTGGAGACCTTCCTGTCCTTTAAGCGTTGCGTTCTTGATCAATAGTGTTGTCATGATGGTTCCTTACGCTGGCAGCTCGGCCAGTCTCTTTTTATTTAGAATAGGATTGAGAATTAGGTAGCTGATTGTGCCGCCGAGTACCGCATTGACTGGCACTACACCAGGAAGGAAGTGACCTGCGGCCACACCAATCGCTACGGCGATAATGCCAGCCCAGTTGACCGTTTGGAACTCTGCTGCGGCGAAATTGGAATAACGCTTACGGTTGATAAAGAAATCCGCAATGATGACGCCACCAATGGGGGGAATGGCAAGCGACAGGAAGGTTAACCAGCCGACAAAGTTATTGTACAGCCATAGAGCACATAACGTGCCGACCAAACCGTTCACCATGGAGATGTATTTGCTTGGCAAGCCTGTGATGTTTGAGAAGCCTAGACCGGATGCGTAAAGCGCGTTGTCGTTGGTGGTCCAGATATTCAAACCAAGCACAATGATCGCCGGGATAAGCAGACCTTGCGCAATCATCACTTCGGAGATATCGGATTGACCAGTGACTGCCGCGCCCGCAGCACCAAAGATAAACATCAGTGAGTTGCCGATAAAGAATGCCACCATAGTGACCATCACTGCACCTTTTGGCTTTTTGCCGAATCGTACGAAGTCCGCAGTCAGGGTACCCGCGCTGACGAATGAGCCAACCACCATTGCGAGGGCAACAGAGAAGTCCAGCGGTTGCGCAGGTTGTACTTTTTGCAGCTCTGCCACACCACCTACGCTGTTGACTGCTTCGAGCACTGAATATCCGCCGAGCAGGGCAATCGCCGGTACGGCAATGGCAGATAATATCATCAGTGCAGAGATACCGAAGTAAACCGTCGCCGTCATTAATAGACCAGAAATGACGATGAGGGTGTTGGTATCAATGCCTGTCGCTTTGTTGACTGGAATCGCAAACATGGCCACGCCAACACCAAACCAACCGACTTGTGTGCCGCCGAGCAGTGCGGAAGGAAGCCAAGAGCCTTTAGAACCAAAAGAGAAACGAGCGAGAAGGTGAGTAGAGAGACCAGTAGAAGCGCCAATGTAACCAAGAAAAGAAGTGTAAATACCGAGGATGAGGTTACCAATGAGAACAGCGAGGAAGAAATCGTTAAATGAAAGTCCAGTACCGAGTGAACCGCCTGTCCACATACTCGCGGAGAAGAAGGTGAGCCCTAACATCACCATGGTTAAAGACGCGACGCCTTTTCTGGCTGAGTTGGGAACCGGGCCCAAACTGAAGTTATTATCGGCCGCCATTTTTACCTCCACGATACAATAGAATAGTCATTATAGACCCAAATTTTGGGTAAACGGCGCGTATTATGGTGATGAAAATAAGGCTGTCAATGGTGTTTTTGTTAATAAAACGTTTGCATTTTACTTTTTTGGTTTTTTGTTTAGTAAAAACAAATGGATATAATTTTCAATAAATTAAAAATAAAGAGTGGTATTAAGTTTGTTTTATCGCTTATTTTTATGAATTATCTGACATTAATACGTTTTGTTTGTGAGCATGGGTGAGCAGTCGCTCACCCACTTTCGATCTAGGCTGTGACGGCAGTGCAGAAACTGACATCCGCATGCTGGGTCTGCGGATCATAGGAATGATACAACTCAAAGCAAGGACGCTCATCCGACTCCAAGCCACGCTCGACAAGCCGTGCCATCAACTCGTCCCACGCGGTGGCATATTGCGCGTTATCGGTAATAGTTTTACGGATGAACGCATACTCGCCGCCAGGAAAGTCTTTGATTTCGATCTCGCCATTTCCCTCTGCCTTTTCACAGTTGAGCAAGCAGATGTCCGTTCGACATTTGCCCGCAGGGGTAATCTCAGGGTTATCATGATAAATGAAAATACAGGTGTTGCCCGCCAAACCACGCGGTCCTGCCCATTGATATAACTTTTGTGTGGCTGGTTCGTAGTTTTTGCCGTACTCACCAGTGACACGAATATAGGCAATTTTACTGGCTGGGAATGTTTGAATATCCATTGTGCTACTCCATGTTTGTGATTCCCCTCCAGTGTATGAGGGTTCTGTGAGTGCTTCGTGTCCATTCTTGCGCAGCGTGTGTCCTATCTTGCTCTCTTGCAGTACCAGAGCAAACTGTTCAAGCGTTTCACACTGTCGAATCTGTGAGGGCGTAAGTCCAAAATGCTGCCGAAATGCTTTCGCTAAGCTTTGTGAGCTGGAGAATCCATAGTCTAGCGCCACCTCAGTCACGCTGGGTTTGCTGTAAAACAGCAGATTGGCAATCTTTTCCAGTCGAAGGCGACGTAAGTATTCATTAAGCGTCTCACCAGTGACCGCTTTAAAGATACGATGGAAATGGTAAGGAGAAAGGTGGGCCAGCCGAGCAACTTCTTCTAGATTTAGAGGCGTGTCAAAGTGGTTCTCGAGATAGCGGATCACTGGGATCAAACGTTGTTGATAATTGGTTTTCATAATCATGACGGATGGATTGCAATGATGGGTTTTGAATAATGAATCTTTCGATAGCCTAAGAGAATTTGACAAAGAAAGGAAAGTGTTTCGTAGGGAAGTTAGAGCGGACAGATAAAAAAAGAGCCAACCGCAAAAGGTGCGATTGGCTTATATATATGTGAACAAATCAAGTTCACTAACAACGTCAGTTGGCTAGGTGACCCTCGGCTTAATAAGGGTCATGTTTATATAAGCAGAAAGCGTGCCAACTTTTTTTAGCGCTAAATTCCGCGTTTTTACCATGGTTTCTGTGATATTGGTTGCCTAGCTTGCTGTGGTGGTTGCAAATTGCAATTGCGTTTTGCGAATTATAATTAAAACGCTATTGATAGGGTGGTGTAATAACTAAATCTAATAATAAATCTATTTATAAATTGGGTGAGGTGTGTCGCCCTGCGAGTGTAGTGTGATGTCAGTGTGATTTGGGTTGATAAAGTCAAAAGGCAGAATAACGGAACTAAAAACGGAAGCTTCGAGCTTCCGTTTTCTTTCACCTTGAGGTCAAGATACTAAATGCGGTGATGGCTGCCTACAGCAAAACCAAACTGGCTGTGCCAAGAAAGGCAAAGAAACCAACCACATCTGTGACGGTAGTAAGAATCACGGAACCAGCCAGTGCGGGATCCAGATCCAATTTGTCGAGAATGATTGGAATCAGCACGCCAAACATCGCCGCGGTAATAATATTAACGATAATCGCTAATGCGATGGTTCCGCCAAGGAGAGGGGACTGGAACCAAAGAGCCGCAAGCCCACCGATGATGATCGCCCAAAGCAAGCCATTTATCGCACCGATGCCGAACTCGTTTTTGAACAAGGCAAAGCGGTTACCTGGTGTGATCTGATTGAGCGCCATAGCACGAACCATCAGTGTTAAGGTTTGACTACCGGCAATGCCCCCCATCGAAGCGACTATTGGCATCAACACTGCCAGCGCCACCACTTGCGCTATCACGTCTTCAAACAGACCAATGGTGACAGAGGCAAGTATCGCGGTGAGCAAGTTAATCCCGAGCCATACACCGCGTTTTTTCGAACTTTTGATGACTGGTGCGAAGAGGTCGTCCCCTTCGTCCATACCCGTACCAGCCATTAAACGCGCTTCGTAAATTTCCCTTTGTGTGGTGAGGGCAAACTGCCAATCGACCTCGCCAATCAGTGTTTGGTCTTCATCAACCACAGGAAGTGCAGGTAAGGAACTGTGCTCGACGGCTTCGACGGCTTCCGCCAGCGCCATCTTACTACTTAGCAGAATGACAGGGTCGATCACTAAATTCTTGAGTACGGTATGGCCTTCGCTACGCAAAATTTCGTAGTAATTCACAACACCCCGAAACTGTTTCTTTTTATTGATGAGATAGACTTGCTGCGGCGTGTCAAAACTGTATTTTTCCATCAATCGTTTTGCGCGATCAACGGAGATATTAAACGGTAAGGTAATGATTTTTCGCTCAGCCCAACGGCCTAGCTCGTCATCACCGTATTTGTTCGCCAAGTCGAACAGTTCAAGTTCATCTTTTTGAATCAACGACAGTGCTTCGTTGATGATCTCTTCAGGCAATGAATCTGCCCATTCGATCAACGAAAGGTTATCAAGTTTCGCTAAGGTGAGTTTGAGTTCTATCTCAGATAAGGCATTGATGACGGAATAGCGCGCGTCGGCACGCATATCGGTTAGCACATCAATGTGCATTTCCAATGGCAAAGCACGCCACAAGCGCACACGATCATCAACGGGTTGCGATTCTAAAATCAGTGCAATCGAGCCGGATTCGAGACCATGCTCGATGGAATCGTTGAGCAAAACGATCTGCTCAGCATCTTCTGCTTGTGCAATCTGCTCGATCAGTAAGGGTAGATCCTGATATTCGCTCACAAAGTATCCCCCGAAAAATAAAAACAATGAAAATTATAATGTTGGATAAGGTACTGGAAAGTGCGGGGATTTCAAAGGCGGTCGAGAAAATAAAGTGTTGAGAAGGAAAGAGGTAAGACCGCTCAGGGCGGTCTTAATGGTTAGATGGAGTAGAAAAAGTACAACTGAGACTTCATACGGATAATGATGCCGCGAATCACGTCTAAGAAAGCGAGGAAATCAATGGGTTTTTCACCGCTGACCCATGCCAAGCCCACTGAACCGACAGGTAAGTCGTAGCCTTCTGGTTCATCAATTTTTAAACGCACAAAGTGATGCTTGTTGGCGAGGTTTTTGCCAGTGGTCATGCGCACGGAGTCATCCCAACCGAGCAGATTGCCTTGCGCTTCTCCAGTCGCTTCCACGATGCCTTCGACTTCTGCAGAGAAAATTTTTCCGGGGTAGACCGAAGATGCGAACTCCGCCATTTGTCCCGGTTTGATATTGCGAATGGCTTGGTGATTAACACGCATCAAAACGTATTTTTCGTTGGTGTACATTTGCAGCCTTGGCATCATGGAAACACGTTGCCCTTCACGCAAGATGAAGTTAGTGACAAAGCCATCGGCTGGGGCGTAAACCAAGGTGCTGTCCAGATCCCATTGCGCGCGTGCAACTTGCTCTTTCGCCTTGGCAAGATCGGCGGTGCGGGTTTCGACGGCTAACTCTGCCTTGGTAATGTCGAGTTTTGCGCGGCTTGCATCGACTTCTTTCTTCTTCAAGGACGATTGCAAGGTCGCAATGTTCTGTTTCGCCAGTTCCACCGCCGTTGTCTGCTTGTCAATGTCATTCTGCGTGATGGTGTTCTTCACCACTCGGTTTTGTTCGACGTATCGCGTTAATGTTTTGGCTTGCAACTGATGATCGGCTTTCGCTGCTGCCAACTGACTTTTTGATGTTTCTAGGTCTTGCAACGCCGCCTCATAACTCGCCTGAGCAATGGCGATGTCTTCTTGTGCGACTTTGAGAGCCACTTGCGCAGCTTGGCTTGTCACTTGGGCTTGGTTGAGCGCAATTTGATAAGGCGTGTCATCCAGTTGGTAAATGAGCTGACCTTTACTGATCTCTTGATTGGGCGAAATGTAGATTTGTTCAACTTTACCGTTGACGTTGCTGGAGTCTGGGCGCAATTGTATGTGTGGCGATTGCACCACCGAGCCGCCAGAAATGTCCATTGGCGTGAAATTGATCAATCCAACCCAAACAAACATCAACCAAGAAGCCCCCCCTAGGTACGCAAACGACTTGGTCGCTTTGTTCCAAGGCATACCCACCATGCGCAGCAAATAGATGAACAGCGCCCATACCGCTAAACCTTCAATCATTGTGCGTTCTCCTGTTGCTGGGCGTCCGTTTCGGGTGTGCCTTTCCAGGTATCACGCAAATGAATAATCGCTTTGTCCATGTCGACGAAAGCAAGGATGACAGCCAATACCCATACCCAATGCCATAAAAATCCAATCCAGGTAAGGGCGGTAATGAGGCCAATTTGATGATGATCTTTGCTGTGTGCTTTGTTGATCGGAAGCTCGTGAATCTTCCAAAAGCCAAATCCTGCTGCCGCAACACTCGCGACCAATACGACGGTTGCCATCACATGTAAGGCAGTATCCGCGCCTGTTCCAACAAAAGGGACACTAAGTAGACTCATTCATTTCTCCTTTAATCTTTTCGCGTCATTGTGATCAGGATTTGAAAGTCGTCTTCCTTTGTGACAGATTAATTCAAAATTTAGCTCTAATTGACGTGATCTGTTTATGGATATCAAATCTGTGCGCTTCATCCGCGCCATTTCTATAGTGAATCTCTACTTCAATGCGAAGCAGATGTATGGCTTGGACAACGAGCAACTGGTCATTCCGCACTCTGTGTTTAAGCAACCGATGAACCTGATCCCGCTTTCTGAAGTGAACCGGATGTACGCCCAGTTGGAGCAGGTGACTGAACCCGATTTCATTCTTAATTTGACCAGTGGAGTGGACATAGCAAAATTTGGTGCGGTAGGGCGCTGGCTTTTTTCGGGGCATGATCTCTCCACAACCATCCGCCGCATCAACTATGGCGTTAGCTGTCTGCAATCGGGGGCGTTTTTGGCGGGAGCGCAGATTGGCGCCATCCTCAAATGGACTTACGACAATCCGTTTATTCACTCCGATGTGAAAGTTCACGATAGTATTCGCATCGCAGTGTTTATGACCAAAGTATTACGTGAATATCTTGGTGAAGACTTTTGCCCAAAACGGGTGATGATTTCAGGCTCACGACAAAATCGTCAGCGTTATCAAGATTTTTTTGGTTGTGAAATCGGTTGGAATCACAAGCGCACGGAAGTTTGGATTCATTCTGACGAGCGTTTGGCCGTTAGGCAGAAAAAAACAATAGCCAACAAGCGGCTGGCAATGAACTTTGCTGATCTGGATGATTTACTCAACATGCCAGTACCTGACGATGAGCTAAAATCGATTTACGAGCTGGTCAACTACAGCTGTCATTATGGTTTACCAACGCTCAATCGAGTTGCGGAACTGATATCTATGTCAGAACAGCAACTGCAGCGGCGATTGCATGCGCTAGGGCTAAATTTTTCGACGGTTTGTGGATATGTTCTTAGTAATCAAGCGGTCAATGCGCTCACTCAAGGGGTTACCATTGAGGACGTTTCTCGGCGATTAGGTTATACCAATATCGCCAGCTTCAACCGCATGTTTAAGAAACATCGTGGAGTCACGCCCAAAGAGTACCTGCAGCGTTTCCACGATGTTCGTTAGTCGTTCAACGGGGTAGAAAACCATCGTTTCCCATACGCTGATGCGTAATTTGGTTGTGGAATTAGGCCCTCTTGTTCATCCACACCCACTAATGGCCCCACAACGGTTCGATAGGGCAAGATGCCCGCCCAAACGGGGCGATCGAGATCGCTGCTATCGTCATTGACACCAAATGCACTGATTTTCACCGACGCTTCTTCCAATCCGATGGCCAGCAGCTCGGTGGCATTGAGCTCTTTTTCGTTACTTAAGCGAACCTGCTCGGTGCGACCGGGGGCAATCTGCTCAATAAAATGATTCAACAAGCGATCCTTTTCTGTATTCTCTTCTATCACGTTAAATTGACCAAAAACCACCGCGCTTCGGTAGTGCGCACTGTGGTGAAAGGCAGAGCGTGCCAACACCCAGCCATCGAATAATGTAAAGGTCAGGCAGGTGTTTTGCCCTGATCTCAGTGCTTTGATTAAGCGGCTGTTCCGTGCGCCGTGAATATAGACTTGATTGTCGACACGCCAAGCAAGCATCGGAATGACAATGGGTCCCGAGGCATCCGAAATGGCGATGTGAGCGATCAAGCTTTCATCAATGATCCGATGTAACTGCTCGACGTCGTGCACTGCTTTACGTGCCGCTTTTTTAATTTGAGTCCTGTCCGTTGCTGACAACATACTTCTCTCCCTTTAGTGCTCGTGCGAAGTGCTTAGATGACAAGCACAATAAATACAAATTGGTCTATCTATAAGGTCCAATTTTGATTTATGTTTAGATCCAATTGGAAAAGGGACTGACCATGCTACCGATTGAAATCGGCGATCTGACACTGACGCCAAAAACAGGAGTGTTACAGCGAGATCTTTACGACGCTATTCGAGAAAAAATAACGCGCGGGCTTTGGAATAAGCAGGGGCGCTTGCCTGCCACGCGTAAGTTAGCTCAGGCGCTCAATGTGAGCCGCAACACCGTCATCGCGGTGTACGAGCAACTTAGTGCGGAGGGTTACATTGAAAGCCGAGCTGGTTCGGGCTACTACGTCGCGGTTGAGTTACCAGAGCACTATCTGGGAGAGATGGCGATTTCGCCAGCTCAAGAAAAGAGCATTGCGGAATTCACAGCAGAACTTGGACCCATCAAGATCAACCGAGCTTTTGCGCCCGGCGTACCGGATCTGGAAAAATTCCCGCTGCCTGAATGGCAAAAATATCTACAACGCCAACATTCGCGGCGCACCATCTTAGGCAATCAAATCGTCAAAGGGGATTACGCCCTCAGGTGCGCCTTGGTGGATTACTTGGCGTCGAGTCGCTCTGTGAAATGCCAAGCGGAGCAAATCATTATTACCTCTGGCGCGCAGCAGGCACTAACCATTGCTCTGATGTGCGCAAAAGAAGCAAGCGATCGACTGTTAATGGAGCAACCGGGTTACAGTCAAATGCGCAAAGTGGCCTGTTTATTGGGCATGCCGATGGAGCCGCTTAGCGTCGCAGTGAGAAGCGGCATTGATGTTGCTGACGTGCTCGCTTCTAAGTGTCGCTTTGTTTACCTGACGCCGAGCAATCAATACCCGATGGGCACCACCTTAAGCACTGAGCAGAGAGTGCAAATCATTGAGTGGGCCCGAGTGAAACAGCACTGGATTATTGAAGATGACTATGACAGCGAGTTCCAGTTTGCGCATCGCCCCTATACCAGCTTGCAAGGGCTAGCCAGCCAAATTGGCGCTAGTGATCGCGTTATGTATATTGGTTCATTTAGTAAGATCATGTTTAACGGTTTGCGACTTGGCTACCTTGTCCTGCCCCCTGAGCTGGTGGATAGAGGCTGCGAAATCAAAGATGCCTTGAGTGGCGATTCGCCTACCCATACTCAGGCTGCGTTGGCGGAATTTATCGCCGATGGCGCGTTAATGCGTCATATCCGTAAGATGCGTCGCCTCTATGCACAGAAGTACCAAACGATGGTGACGAGCATTGAACGCCATTTTGCTCAGCGCTTGGAAGTGATCAGCCAAGCCGCAGGGTTGCATGTGACCGTACGTTGGTTCGAAGGGCCTTCGGAGCAACAGTGGGCCGCCGCAGGTTTAAAGCAAGGCATTGTGATTCGCCCTTTAAGCTATTATGAAAGTGAAGCCTGCGCGCCACGAGATTGGCAGGGCGCGGTATTAGGATTCGGTAATGTGGCAGAGGAAGAGATTGACGCCAAGCTCGCTCTACTGGCAAGCTTGTTTAAGCAAATATCGTCCCATCAATAAGGAAGCAAATCTATGTGTCGCTGGTTGGCCTACCAAGGAGAGCCTATCTATCTCGACAAACTGGTTTATGAACCAGAACATTCATTAGTGCATCAGAGCCTTGAAGCGAGAAAAGCGGTGACCCGCGTCAATGCCGATGGTTTTGGTTTAGGTTGGTATACCGAGCGGGCAACGCCAGGGCAATTCCATGAGGTACTTCCCGCTTGGGGGGACGAAAATCTGCGTTCATTAGCGCATCACATTCGCTCTCATCGCTTTATGGCTCACGTTCGTTCATCGACGGGCACTTCGGTATCACGTTCTAACTGCCACCCATTCATCCTTGAGCAATGGATGTTTTTACACAATGGTCAGATAGGTCAATTTGCCGCGGTGAAGTTTGCTTTAGAGCGATTACTGCCCGAAGCGATTTACCTCAAACGTCGCGGAACCACAGACAGCGAGCTGATCTTTTTGTTGATGATGAAAAATGGGCTTCAGCATGATCCCTTAAACGCCATTCGACAGACGATTGACGAAGTGAACCAAATCATGCAGGAAAAAGCGATCACAGAGCCGTTTAAAGCGTCGATGTGCATCTCAAACGGTGACGAGTTTTGGGTCGTGAGATACGCCTCGGCAGGCGACCCACCGACGGTGTTTATTCAAGATTGCCAAGATTCGATCATCCTCGCGTCGGAACCACTGGACGGTCAGTGCCGTTGGCAAGTGATTGCGCCCCAAACCATCACCCACATTCAAGGTAGCGCGGTGACTAGTTATCCGATTGCCTAACTTATTGGCTGAGTTAAACCGACTCAGCCTTGTTCATTTGCTTTTTCGCTTGCAGAAAAAACAGAGCAAAAACGCTCAGTGCATACAGCATTGACCAACCAAGACAAACAAACACCAAGGAGCAGAGTATCAATGAGACGCCTGCAAGCCACTTCGCATGGCCATTCAGCAGTTTGAAGGCGGCCAGCATAGCAAGCAGATAGACTAAGACAAAAACGCTATTGGCCAATTTAAGGAAAAACTCTAAATCGAGCCCAGAGATTTCGCCAACAAGACAGGCGAGTGCCAAAACCAACCCCACCACTAAGGTTGCGTTGATGGGCACGCCGCGACGGGAAATTTTTGCCATTTTTCCACTTGGATTATGTTCTCTCGCTTGCGCCCAGATCATGCGTGAGAGGCTCTGGGTATAGAGATTGATGCTGGCAAAACAGGCGGAAAAGCCAATCACGCTGATCAGTGTTTTGACTTGCGTACCAAACAGTTGCTCACTTAGCCAAGGGATCGAAGCACTGTCAAACTCAGCACTACCGTAAGCGCCAAATTTGAGTATCACCACCGAACAAGCCCAGTACGTCACACCCGCGACAAAACAACCAATGACGATAGCGATGGGAAAATCGCGTTGTGGATTTTTAAACTCTTCCCCCATATGAGCAAAGGCTTCGATGCCGACAAAGCACCAAAACATCACCGCCAGTGCTGCGCCAATAGGCAGGAGCGAGTCACTGGTAAGAATGGGCATGTGCAAATCCTCGACACTGACTTCCCCGCGCCATAAGAAAGCGCCAACAAGCGCGAAAATAGCCAGAGCAATCAGCGTTTGTAAGTGTCCGGAAGAGCGTGCGCCGAGCAAGTTGACCGCCACTAATAACGCGACGGTGATCAACTGAGCCATCAAGGCGTGATTGAGTGCGCTAGGCAGTAACTGCTGCAAAAAGCCAGCGGCGAGCGCAATCGCAGCGGGAACCCCGACGGGAATCACCGAGACAAACAGCCATGCCACCGCGCTTTCTAGGCGTTTATCAAACGCTTGGCGAACAAAATAAGCCGTACCACCGGCGTTGGGGTAGCGCTTGCCAAGTTGAGCAAAGGTGAGGGCCACTGGGCAAATAAGCACAAACAGAAACAACCAAGCCCAGAGGGAATATTGACCAGCAATACTGGCGGCGATGGCGGGGATCATAAACAATCCGGTTCCCATCAAGGTGGTGGATAACTGGCCAATTCCTGACAACAGTGTAATTTCTTGTTTGAGTTCACTCATGACACGCTCCCTGTGCCGCTTCCATAGAAAATGAATAATTATGGAAATGGAAGCGCTAACCAAGCATATCGACTTTTGCAGAAAATGGCAGCTAGCAAAGTGATGTTGCGCACCGACATTTTGACGCTTTTGTTGCCAATTGCCGTCAAAGTGGCGGCTCGGGCAAATAGAGCCAAGTGGATTTTCACTGCTTCACTAATTGAGCGTTGTGAGTAGAATGGGAGAGAGATTAGGGATGCTAACCACAGAGAAGAAATGGATAAATTTGATAAACAGCTCCTCACCATACTGAGAAACGATGCACGTAGCTCTGTGACTGACATGGCGAAGGCGGTCAATCTGTCGCGTTCTGCCGTGACGGCCAGAATCAAAAAGTTGGAAAGTGATGGGGTGATCTTGGGTTACCACGCCGATATCGCGGAGGAGAAGGCCAGCGAAAAAATTGCCGCCTATCTGGCGTTGAAGTTTGATACTTCGGCTTCGAGCCATCATTGCGAAGCGTATGCCAAGGAAATTTATCTTATCGATGGAGTGAAGTGGTGCCACGCGATCAGTGGTGAAACGGATATGATGCTCTATGTGGAGGTGACGACCATGACACGGTTGAACCAGATCAGAGAGCAGTTACAAGCCTTCCCAGAACTGAAACACGTTATTACTCATACGGTACTTACGGAGTTCTTTAATACCACCAAAGTGTCTGATTATGCTTAACAACATCAATCTCAATTTACTGCGTTCTTTGCTCGTGTTGCTCGAAGAGTGTCATGTTAGCCGAGCGGCCGACAGATTACACATTACGCAATCTGCGACGAGTCGTCAGTTGGCCCAGTTACGAGAACTTTGCGCTGACCCTCTGTTGGTCAGAGAAGGTAACCGACTTGTTGCGACGCCACACGCAGAAGCGCTGCGTCCTAAGTTAGTGCAGTTACTGAGTGAGTTTGAACACCTCTTTGATCATCAGGCATTTAACCCGCAAGATTGGCAGGGGCAATTGGTGCTCTCGTCGAGCGATTATGTTGCGCAGTTCATTGTACCGACGCTCTCCAGTATTCTGATAGAGCAGGCCCCGCGTCTGACATTGTCCTACCGGCTTTGGCAGCCACAATATTTAGACAGCCTGCTCGACACGGGCATTCATCTGGCATCGACCATGTTGCCATCTCCTCCCAAAGAGCTTTCCTACACGAAAATCGGTGAAGATTACTCGGTGTGTGTGATGCGTCAAGGCCATCCGTTATCGGACAAAGTGGCGTTGAGCTTGGAAGAGATGCTGAGCTACTCGCACATTAAAGTGACTGGCGGTGGTGATAAGGACTCGGCAACCGACAGTGTATTAAGAAAGTTGGGCAAAACACGTCACATTGCATTACAAGTGCCTTTCTTTTCCGCTGCGGTGAACGTCCTGATTCAAAGTGATTACTTGATGGTGGTGCCCGAACATATCGCAGTGAACTTGGCGAAGAGTCAACCTATTTGCCATTGCCCATTGCCGTTTGAAACGGAAATTCATCAATATTGGTTAATGTGGCACCCCAAATACGATCATGACTCAGCTCATCGATGGGCACGAGAGAAGGTAACCCGCGTCATGCTGAGTTGCGAGTATTCAATAGGTATGATTTCAAATCATGGTAATCATGATTAAGTTTGATTTCAGTTCATTTGAAAATTGACTTACTGTGAATCATCACAGGAGAAGATTATGACATTCACAGTTTGGTTATCACTTTTTACGATCTGCATTTTGGGCGCGATGTCGCCGGGGCCAAGTTTGGCGATTGTCGCGAAGCATGCGTTAGCGGGTGGGCGAGCCAATGGTTTGGCCACCAGTTGGGCACACGCTTTTGGCATAGGGATATACGCTTTCGTGACCTTAATTGGTTTGGCGGTGGTGTTACAGCAATCCCCACTCTTGTTCAAAACCATTAGTTACGCAGGTGCGGGCTATTTAGCCTACTTGGGTTACAACGCGCTGCGCTCTAAAGGTGGTGTGGCGGCCAAGTTGGAATCGGGGGAGCAAACGACGGTTTTGCAGTCGGCCAAAGAAGGTTTTTTGATTTCTATTCTCAGTCCGAAAATTGCGCTGTTTTTCATCGCACTGTTTAGCCAGTTTGTGGCGCTGGGGAATGAGTTGAGTAATCAAGTGATTATCGTCGCGACGCCATTTATCGTTGATGGCCTCTGGTATACCTTTATCACCTTGGTGTTATCGAGCTCAAAAGTAGTGGACAAAATTCGCTCCAAAGCACAGTTGATCGATCGCCTGTCAGGCGTGGTGCTGATTTTGCTGGCAGCGCGTGTGGTGATGACGGTGTAATGGCCGAGTAATCGTTAGCTACCGATGAGCAACAAGAAAAACGCAAGCGTCAGAGCTTGCGTTTTGTTTTGGATTTAAGCGGCTTAAAGCGCAGCTAGAATCGTTTCAGCGTTACTCACTTCAAATGATTTTGGCGCTTCCACATTCAGGGTTGTTACCACGCCGTTGTCGATAATCATCGCGTAGCGTTGAGAGCGAAGGCCCCCAAACCCAGCGGTATCCATTTCCAAGCCGAGCGCTTTGGTAAAGCTCGCGTCGCCATCCGCCAGCATCAGAATTTCTTCCGCGTTTTGTGCATCACCCCAGGCTTTCATCACAAACGCATCGTTGACAGAAACGCAGGCAATCAGATCGACCCCTTTCGCCTTAAGTTGATCAGCCAGTACGATATAACCTGGTAAATGTGCTTCTGAACAGGTTGGGGTGAACGCCCCAGGTACGGCGAAAAGCACGACTTTTTTGCCAGCAAACAGCTCTAAAACAGGGTGATGAACCATTCCCTCTTTGGTCAGTTGGCTCAGTGTAGCGTTAGGTAAAGTTTGGCCTTGAGCGATCATGTTATTGTCCTTATTTGACGAATTGAGTTCTCAAGCAGTGTAGTACGAAATCAATCAGTTAAATACGGATGAAAAGCGGGGTTAATCGAGATAGTGCTCTTCACCTAGTTGAGCGCGTTTGGGGAGGGTCGATATCGGTAGAGACAAAAAATCCGGGCGAGCCCGGATTTTTTTAAGCCATTGACTATCGATTAGCGAAGGATCATTTGCTCGCGACCAGGGCCAACAGAGACCATACTCACTGGAACGCCCATCAGTTCTTCAATACGCAATACATATTGCTGAGCGGCTTTAGGCAGATCTTCAAAACGACGGCAGGCAGTGATGTCTTCGCTCCAGCTTGGCATTTTCTCGTAAACCGGTGCTAACGCTGCGGTTTGAGGCCAAATTGGGTTCTCACTGTGATCACCTTGATAAGCCACACAGATTTTCAGATCGTCAAGGCCAGTCAAACAGTCGAGTTTGGTCAGCGCAATTTCAGTTGCGGCTTGCAGTTCAACCCCATTTTTGGTGGCTACGGCATCGAAGTAACCCATATCACGAGGGCGGCCAGTTGTTGCTCCGAACTCGTTCGCCGCTTCACGGAACGCATCTTGCTCTTCCATTGCGGTGATCAGCGTCCCTGTGCCCACCGATGAGCTGAAGGCTTTAGCGACAGCAATAACACGCTCTGGGCGAAGGGCTGGTAAGCCACTACCAATGCCTGCGTAGGCAGAAACCACGTTAGAAGAGGTTGTCCATGGGTATTCGCCATACACTAAATCACGACCTGCACCCAGTTGGGCCTCGAAAAGTAGACTTTGGTTTTCTGCTTGCAGTGCTTTTAAAGGAACAGACACGTTGCAAATCGCATCACGCCAAGGGGCAGATACCTCAAGTAGCCAATCGGCCATCTCTTGCGCCGTTTGCGCAAATTTGAACTCAGGGTAGAGTGCGCGTAGTTGAGGCAGTTTCCAATCCAACATAAATTGCAGGCAATCGACCAACACTTCTGGTTGTTTTAGCCAACCCAGCAAAATGCCTTTTTTCATCACGCGGTCACCGTAAGCCGGAGCAATACCTTGACGAGTGGAACCGTAAGCCTTGTCGCCTAGGCGTTGTTCTTCTAGGGTATCTTCTAGTGCGTGAAGCGGTAGACACAGCGTTGCACGATCAGAAATGCACAGATTCACTTTCACGCCAGATTGTTCAACTTCTGCCAACTCTTGAGTAAGCAGTGCTGGGCTAATTACCATGCCAGGGCCAAGCACCGCAAGGCAACCTGGGTTGAAGACACCACTAGGAAGTTGATGAAGTTTGAATGTACCAAAATGGTTCACTACGGTATGACCTGCGTTGTTCCCACCTTGGAAACGTACGCTAGCCGCTGCGTTTTCTGCTAGAAAATCAACGATGCGGCCTTTACCTTCATCACCCCAGTTTGCACCCACAACAACGATAGACGTCATGACAATTCCTCCGAAATAAGACCAAAGCATCTTAGGGTGATAGTCTTAATAAGAGAAATTAATTATACTCATCAAGTCAATAAGAAACTCATATGGAGTCGGCGGTGTTGGATCTGAACTGGTTGAAGACGTTTATTACCTTGGCGGAAGTGAAACATTTTGGCAAAACTGCCAATGAACTGCACATGACACAACCCAATGTCAGCCTGCATATCAAACAGCTAGAGCAGACAACCAAAGCCAAATTGATCGAACGAAACCCAGTTCAGTTAACGCCAGCGGGGCGTCGATTGTTAAAGTCTGCCAAGTTGATGCTCAATGAGCTGCAAATTTGTCAATCCGATCTCAATGCCATCAATGAATTAACGCAAGGAACACTCTCGATTGCAGCCAGTGACATTGTTTCGCGTTTGCTGCTGATTGAACCTTTTCAACGCTTCAAAAATGACTATCCGGGTATCGATTTAGCCTTGTTTAACACCACCTCTTCTCAAGCTGTCGAATTGGTCAAAAGTGCCCGTGCTGATATTGGTTTTGTGATCGCACAAAAAGAGAGTCAACCGCTACACTTCACGCCTTTGACTCAGATTAAATGGTGTGCGTTTGGTGATGATTTGTTGGATAAAGCATGGGAGATGCAAGATAAGCCCACACTCATCTTGCTTGGGCACGATACTCGTACACGGGAGCTGATTGATGCCTCTTTGCCGAAATTGCATCTGCCTCGTTTTCGAGTGATGGAAGTGGGGAGTGTCGAAGCGCAAATCGATTGGGCAGAGGCTGGATTTGGTACTGCAATTGTGCCGGATTTTTCTTTGCATACCAAAACCACGTTAAGCAGGAAAGTCACGCACTTGGAGGATTTTCCTGCAACCGACTTTGGCTATATCGTGCGACAAAACCAAGTTCTGTCGAAAGCGGCGAAGCAATTACTTGGGTGGGTTGAAGAGTATGCGCAATCGACCGATTGGCATTAACGCGAGACTTCTTCGAACTCACCATCGATGACTCGGTGCTGCTGGCCGTCATCGTGTTGTGTGCGCTGTGCTTGCGCTTGTTGCGCGGCTTGTTTTAGCTGCTTTTCGATTCTTTTTCCGGTGATCAGAGCGACGATGGTCAACGGAATTGCCAAGAGCAAGCTGAACATGAGCGTGAACAGAGCGGTAATCGCAGTCAGTGCAGTCATAATAATGCGGTTCATAAATATTGCCTCTTTGGTTGTTCTATGGAGTCATACTGCGGTGGTGAAGATGAACGAAATATGAATATGATTCAAAAAGTACAAAGCGCTGACATTTGACCAAGTTGGCTCGTCGATGAGGAAAGCCAATATGTGCTTCCACGGCCACAAGGTAAGATCAACACAACGATATGATGGTTAAAAGGCACCTGTATCAGGGGGTACAGGTGCAATGGGGGAGAGATTATTATTGTCGTTATAAGAGAACAAATATTTGAACCAGCGGCTTTGTCGTAGGTAAACAAACCCGCTGGTGGCTTCGTTATCAAGGTGTCGTTAGTTGTGGAGCAAGCTAATTACACACGAGGGAAAGTCTGATAACGAACACCCATCATTTGTTCCATACAGTGAACAACTTGGCAGCTATAGCCAAACTCGTTGTCATACCATATATACAGCACTGCGCGGTTATCTTGTGCAATCGTTGCTTGACCATCCACAACACCCGCATGACGTGAGCCGACCAGATCGCTAGAAACAATCTCTGTCGAATCGGTATAGTCAATTTGTGCAGAAAGTGGTGAAGCCAGCGCCATTTCACGAAGATACTCGTTAAGTTCTTCTTTTGTCGTACCTTTTTCAAGGTTGAGATTAGCAACTGCCATCGATACGTTCGGGGTTGGGACGCGAATCGCATTACCAGTTAAACGCCCGGCCAGTTCAGGCAGTGCCTTCGCTACTGCTTTGGCTGCGCCCGTTGAGGTCAATACCATGTTCAGTGCCGCGCCTCGACCACGACGATCGCCCTTGTGGAAGTTGTCGATCAAGTTTTGATCGTTAGTGTAAGAGTGCACCGTTTCGATGTGACCTGAGATGACGCCATATTTGTCGTTAATCACTTTCAGCACTGGTGTGATGGCGTTGGTGGTGCAACTTGCGGCAGAGATGATGGTGTCGTCTGACTTAATCACATCTTCGTTCACCCCAAATACGACGTTTTTGATATCCCCTTTACCTGGTGCAGTCAGCAGGACTTTCGCAGCGCCTTGGCATTGCAAATGTTGGCCTAAGCCTTCTGCATCACGCCACACGCCAGTATTGTCAACCACTAAGGCGTTTTGAATGCCATATGCGGTGTAGTCGACCTCTTCAGGTTTGTTCGCATAAATGATCTGAACGAAGTTGCCGTTGATCACCAATGCGCTGTTTTCTTCATCAATGACGATACTGCCGTTGAATTGGCCGTGTACAGAGTCACGACGAAGCAAACTTGCGCGTTTTTGCAAATCACCATCTCGTCCACCCCGGACAACAATGGCACGCAGTTTTAGTGGATAGCCAGGGCCACTCTTTTCAATAAGAAGGCGGGTTAATAGACGGCCAATTCGGCCAAAACCGTACAACACAACATCTCGTGATGCGAGCGAAGAACCTACATCCAATGCGCCAATTAACGCGGTTTGTAAGTAGTCATCCAGTGCAGACACATCGTCATGGCTTTCCCAATATTGATGAGCAAGTTGGCCAACATCAACACGACAAGCAGAAATGCTCATGTCACATACTTTTTCGATGATAGGTAGTGTTTGCTCAAGAGAAAGAGGAGTGCCAGTGTAGTGTCGAGCGACACGGTGAGTTTTGAGAATGTCGATGGTGGTTGCATTGATCAGGGTTTTACCAAAAAGAATGATTTCGACACCTTTTTGGCGGTACAGCTTGCCGATAAGTGGAGTGATGGATTCCGCAATCGTTTGGCTGGTTTGCCAGTCTTGGAGATATTTCTCTGGACTCATGTTTGTATTAGACCTTTCACGTTTTTGGGGCTGACCTTACTTTCTGAATGTAGGGGGAACAGAAAGCAGGGATAAGGGTTGTAATAGTCTTGTAATATTTATGTGGCGGGAGTTTACACGGCAAGTTGTTATTCTGCTAGGAAAAATAAAACAGATAAAATGTCTGTAACTGATTGAAATTAAGCCGTAATCTGGTTGGTTTGAACAACGAAATACGTATTGACATTTTCATTCTCAGAAACTTATTTTGTGAAAATAATGTATAAAAGCACTCATGAGTTGTAACGCAATTCAATTATTGCACTTTAAGTAAGACATGGATCGACTTTAACACTCAAAAAGTAAACGATAAGCCGAGGCTAAATAGGTTTACCTCACCAACCAACTCGTTTGGTGGGAGTTGAGGCTGAGTAAAGTGGCCGCTAATCACAGTTTTAGAGCTTTGTATGTAAAGCCATTCGCCATAAACACTCAAATTAGGCAATAGAGAGTATTTCAAGCCTATGCTGTATGTTTCGTTTTCGACAGATTTTCTCCTTTGGCTGTAGGTGATATAGGGTGTGAGATCGTTCCATTGGTAGTTAACGCTGGCATACCAATTGGAGTGATAGCGACTGCTTGTAAGCAACTCAGCAATAAATTGCCACTGTTGCCAGTTGTAAATGGTACCTAGACTAAACAAGGTTAACGCTTGCTCACCTCCAGGAATGATGGTGCTCGCTGGATAGGTTTGTTCAAACACGGTGTGCATGATTGCAGCCCTAACCAGATTTTCATCAAAATCGATTTCGGTGGTGATGCCATAAGCAATGTCGGTGTCGATGATGAGCGGTTCACCATAAAGCACGTAGTCATCGCGGCTCGACTTCGCAACAAAGCTCGCTAGGCGAATCGGAATGTCTGGAGTGAGCCACTTTTGCATGTCCAGTGACAAGCCATCGTAATTGGAGATGCCTAACACGCTTTCATAGACATCGATAGGAGGACGAAGCCATGGGTAAGCCTGTGAGACAAACAAGTATTCAGACATAAGAAAAAGAGGAATCCGCTGACGGCCTATTTTGGTGCTCCAATCATCCCAGCGATATTCCACAAAAGCCCAAGCCAGTGAGGGCTCAGAGAAGTGATCACGAGGTTGCTTGACGACTTGTAGCGATGCTCGCCAGTTTTCATTCATCGACCAATCCAATTGCAGGCCCAAAGTGGTTTCACAGTCGTAGCACCATTCATCAGTAAATTCTTTTTCTTGGATGATCGGCGTCGTTTGATCGCTTTTGCTCGCAGAAAGTGAGCCAAATCCGCTGATGGTGAGTTGGTCCGACAGCGTCCATTCTCCGTAAGCCGGAGAGCAGAGTAGGCACAAGGGTAAAATAAATTTAAGCCTCATTTATTCTTCCTCAGTCGTAAATTGGTAGAGCACATGCACGTCACTGGGTACCTCATTCGCTGGGAAATAAGCAATGCCGGAAGGAGTAATGGCTAGCCATTCCATTACCTCTTTAATGCTTTGTTCCGATAGCTGAAAAGGTTGTTTTGTGCGTCCTGAAAAGGTTTGTTTGGCCCAAATAGCGGCCATTTGTGACGGTGTTTTGTTCAATAAAATTTGATAAAACTGATTACGTTGTTGCGACGAAGCGGGCAAATCGAGCAGTTCAAAAGGAATGCCATCGATTTGCGTCATTTTGCCGCGATAAATCATCTTAACTTGGCTGGTGCTTAAGGTGGGTAGCTGAGGGTTGAGCGAAAAAATGATGTACTGCTCTGAGGCTCTCACAGATAAGGATGAGAGCACACTAATTAATACAACAACGATCACCAACAGACTGAATTTAGGCATTAACCTCACACCGTTTCACCGGTTTCCCGCGATTTAATTAACTTTTATTTTGTTGCTATGAAATTGGTCTAATATTAAGAATAGGCTAGGTCCCAATGCTTGCAAGGACGAAACAAATATGATGAAGATTTCTATAAAAACTCGTCTCGCCCTGCTTTCGCTGCTACCCGCTATTTTTATATTGGGTTTTACAGTGCAGGAGTTATTAAATAACCGTCGTCAGTTAGACTCTCTTGATAAAACCATCAGTCGAATACACATACAAAATGGGATTGCTGAAACGGCTTTTAGGATTTATCAGGGGGTTCAAGGAGAAATGCGTTATTTGGATGAGTTATCGCAAAGTGACTCATTCAACCAGTTTATGTACTCGCTGGATGTTTCATCGGAATTAAGTGGGTTAAAAAACGATTTAATTGAAGCGTTGTCGGAAATAAAAAGTCAACCAGCGCAAGAAAGATTGATTTCATCAGAGTGGGGGTTTGATGTTTTGCGTGAGATGTTGGAGGCCATCGAAAATGAGCATCTTCATTTGTCTCTTAATGATGCCGAAACGACGCAAAAGCTCATTACTCAGCTCATCTCCCTTTCCTATTGGGCGCAAAAAGAAGCGCTGCTCACGTACAAATTACAAACACAAGGAACGTACAGCGTTGACTATGCTGCGTTTTATCAGGCAATTGAAAGACAACAACAAGCGCTTGAGCGCTTTCTTGATTTAGGCGCAAGTCATCATCAAGTTGAAAAGCTATTGCAGTTTTTTTCATCGGAACGTTATCAAAGCAGTGTGCAATATCGAGACAGCATTGCCGCAGGAACGCTCTCTTTGGATCAGCTTAAAGCGTACAGTGTTGAGCTAGATTATCGTTTGCAAACGCTACTGTTGTTGATCAATAGTTTTTCGATTCAAGCGGAAACCAGCCTGCGCAGTCAAATAGAGCATCAACAATGGTATTTCACGGGCATGACAGGTGCGGTATTTGCCATGCTATTCGTGTTGTTTATGTTGGGTACGTCCACATGGCTAAGGGTTTACAATAAGCTCAATGCTATTTTGAATGCGTTACAAAGTTTGACTAAAGAGGATGAGCAAAGTCAGCAAACACGAGTAATCCCTGACGGCAATGACGAGTTCACCGTATTTGCCAAACAGATAAACCAAATTATTGATGAGAAGCAGCAGCAGATGGTGGAGATTATCCATGCGAAAGAGTCGGCCATTTCTGCTAACCGAGCGAAATCGGTCTTTTTAGCCAATATGTCTCATGAAATTCGCACGCCTTTGAACGGGATTATCGGAATGACTGAAATCTTGTCTCAAAGTGAACTTAGTAGCCAACAAAAGGAGATTTTAGGGGATATTGATACCTCTTCACAATCTCTGCTCATCTTGTTGAACGATATCCTTGATCTATCCAAGATTGAATCGGGTAACTTGAACATTTCGCTTCAGGAAGCGGATATTCGAGAAACGGTCTACCAAGCCATGACTCTGTTTCAATCGAAGGCGACAAGCAAAAACATCGAACTGCACATCACGATGGGAGAGGATATTCCTGCCAAAGTAATGGCGGATGATCACCGAATCAAACAAGTTCTGACCAACTTAGTCGGCAATGCAATCAAGTTCACCAAAGAGGGCTACATCTCGACATTCGTCAACTATCAAGCAGATGATCACGATCACCAAGGCTATCTGACCTTCAAAGTGACGGATACTGGTATTGGTATCGATCAAGCAAAACTAGAAACGATTTTCGAGCCGTTTACGCAAGAAGATGACAGCATCACGCGGCAATTTGGTGGAACGGGCTTAGGTTTAGCGATTTGCCGTCAGTTGGTTGCCATGATGGGAGGCGAGTTAACGGCCACGTCAACAAAAGGTTTAGGAAGCTGCTTTTCATTTACGATCCCAGTGGAAACTCTCGATACCGAAAACTGGCGTTCACCAGCGATTAAAAAAGGCTTGTTGATCGCGGATAACTATGGTTATACCAACCAACTTATTAATGAATGCCGGTTATGTGGTATTGAGTTGACGATCGCGGAAGGGGTGGAGCAAGTTCAGTTATTGAAGCCCGATTTTGATGTGGTTTTCTATTGCCACAGCCTGCACCAAAATGCGACTCGAGACTTAGAGCAACTTGAGCAGGTGATCCCTCTTCAACGTGTCGTGGTATGCCAGCATCACTTGTTCAGCAGTCATATCAACATCGAACGAGTTCATGCTCTTTTGACTCAGCCATTCTTAGGGAAACGATTCAAAGCGTGCATTGAGAGCCTGGCGCAAAACATGTCACATCCCTCCGCTTTCTCAAGTGCGAGAATACCAACCAAACAGGAAGTTCATTTCGACACTCGAGTTAGCGCATCATACGGCCGCAACCATCGCCGAATCCTGATTGCGGAAGACAATCTAATGAATCAAAAAATTGCCAGTTTTTTCTTAGAAAAGGCCGGGTTTGACTATTTGATTACCAGTAATGGGCAAGAAGCACTTGATGCCATCACTCAAGGAGGAAAATTTGATGCGGTCTTAATGGACTGTATGATGCCCGTGATGGATGGTATTACAGCAACAAGAGAAATCCGACGTTGGGAAACAGAACAAGGCAATGGAAAAACGCCAATTATCGCCTTAACAGCAAGTGTGCTTGAAGAGGATATTCAAAGCTGCTTTGAGGCCGGGATGGACGCCTACCTACCCAAACCATACAAATCTAACCAGCTTTATGACCTGTTTAGTGAACTGAAAATAGCTTAGGCGTCTCGCCTATTTTTAAAGTGGCCAACCTATGGGGTTGGCCACTTCTTATCAAGAGCGGAGTGATTCTAACTCGGCTAACTGATTGATGGCTGAGCGATACGTTAGCCATGCAACAAGCCCTGCCAAAACATTGCCAATCGCAGCGCCAATAAAGAGACCTTGGATTCCGCCTAGCTCTGCGCCTAACCAAAGCGCAGGAAGGAAAAAGGCAAATAAGCGCAATGCGGAAATACGCAGCGCAGTGTAGGAGCGTCCTAGCGCGTTGCAAATAGAAACCATCAACATGCAGATGCCCAAAGCTCCAAGGCTGATAGGGATAATGGTTAGATGAAGATTGAGGATCTCTTCAACTTGGTTATCGCTGGTCATCAAAGAAGACAACCAAGCAGACACGAATAGACTGATAATGGCTAAGCTGGTTTGAAAAAACAGAATAAAGCGACAAGCAATGGAGACCAAGCTACGAATATCTGCAAAGTTCTTTGCACCGAGAAGTCGGCCGATCATTGGAGGCATGGACATCGTTAGGGCCAAAACGGAGACCAGTGTGAAGAATTCAAAACGAGATCCTAGCGCCCATGATGCAATTGCGGCTGTGCCAAAACCCGCGATGAGTTTGGTCGCCAGCATCGAAGAGAGGGGCGGGAGCAACTGGCTGATCATCGCCGGTCCCATAATGTGGCCAACGGCTTTCACACTGTTAACGACATCCAGATCATGACGATCAAAGCTGACCCATGAGTGGCGATGTACTTTCGGAGCGACGATCATAATCCCGACACCAAAAGCCACAATGGTTGCCAGGGCGGCGCCATTGATACCGAGATCGAAAGTAAAAATAAAGAGTGGATCTAGAACTAGGTTTAAGCCGCTGGTGAGCATCATCATGGTGCCTGGCAGCATAGTGTTGCCATTCGAGCGGCAGATACTGTAGAAAAAATAGAGCATAGCGCCGACCCAAGCGCTGATAAGCCAATAGGGCCAATATGCGTCGATGACGGCATAGACACTTTCAGGTGCCCCAAGTAGGGACAAAATCACATGCCGTAAAAACCAGATGATCACACAGACCAGTGCGACGCCTACGGCACCAATGAGCAAAATAAGCCCTGCGAGTTGACGAGCGTACTGAAGTTTTTCCGCACCTAGTGCTTTGGAGATGACGGCAGTCGTCGCAATACCTAAACCCACTTGAATACCGATGATGACCATCTGTAGCGGTAGGGTAAATCCTTGTGCGGCCAATGGAAGTATACCTAATTGCCCGATGAAGGCACTGTCAACCAATTGAAAGCTCATTAAAGAGAGCACACCAAATAACATTGGCCATGTCATGGTAAAAAGTTGGCGAGCGAGAGAAGTGTTAGAAGTTGTCATATCGAATGTTTGCATCAGAACCCATCGCTAGTCTAGCGCAAGACAAATTAATAACCTAATAGTTAGGAAAGGTATTCATTGGGGATGAATACCTTTTGGGGGTAGCAAAACGCGACAAAGAAAAAGCCCCGCAAATGGCGAGGCTTAGATGTTATCGCTAAAGCGGTGGCTTATTTCTTGCCACTTGCTTGCTTGTCTTCTTCGGTTAGTTCGCGAATACGACGGCTGATGTCACGGCGTGCTTTAGAAATCTCTGCACTTTTGATGATGTGGTCATCAACACGATCTTCGTAATCGGCTTTCATGTTTTTAATAATGGTCATGATCTCATCTTGAGACATGTTTGGCTTGATGTAGTCCAGCAGGTTCTCAAGTAGCTCAACACGCTTACGGTTATCGCGAACTTTCTTTTCATTGTCTAGTAGTTCACGTTTCAATTTGTTCTTGCGGCGCGCCTGAGAAACAATTTCAAATACGGTATTCATAGGTCCCTTACCTTCAATAAAAGTGAATGATAAATTGCAAAATAACTTCAGGATGCGTGTTTGATCATTCTTATCAGCATCTTGAAGTGATTCTCGAACATACCCTGCAGAGATTAAAGCACATCATACATACTCATAACAGTCTTTAGATCAATCGAATGCTTGTCTGGTCAAGAAAAAGCCACTTCAAAGCGAGGCAATTGTCTTTCTGACCCATAAAGAGATATTATCTGCGCCAACTTAGTAAACCTGCATGATAGACAAGTAGTATGAAGTCCGATGGTTCCCAACTTGATGAGCAAATCTTCGATGAGCAAGTGCCCAAAGAGTGCCCCAAAACCAGCTTCAAGCTCAAATCTGCTTACATCGATGAACGAGTGAAACTCGAAACCATCGAAGTCGAATTGAATCGTTCCAAAATTGTCGTTGTGGATGAAAATGGCAAATTGACCAAGTTCACTCTCATACCCGAGCATTAACCCGTTGCAATATGGGGTTAGAAACGTGCTATGGTGAAGCAAGAAAATTTATAAGGAGAAGCAACATGAGAACTGAGTTGACCCCCATTGAAGCCCGTGTCATTGGTTGTTTAATCGAAAAAGAAGTCACGACGCCAGACCAATATCCATTGAGCTTAAATGCACTGACCAATGCTTGTAATCAGAAGAGTAATCGCGAGCCTGTGATGTCCTTGTCGGAATCCGAAGTTCTTGATGCTGTCGACCAACTGATTTCTCGTCGTCTAGTCAGTGATGAAAGTGGCTTTAATAGCCGTGTGAGCAAATATCAACATCGATTCTGCAATACGGAATTTGGTGATCTCAAGTTGTCTGCGCAAGAAAAAGGCATTGTTTGTTGTATGCTGCTGCGTGGGCCACAAACACCGGGAGAGTTGAGAACGCGCTCCAATCGTTTGGCGACTTTCGCAGATGTTAAAGAAGTCGAAACCGCATTAGATAAGTTGGCGAGCGAAGAGCGTGGTCAGCTTGTGGTTAAGCTACCTATTGAGCCTGGTAAGCGTGAATCACGTTATATGCATCAGTTCTGTGGTGAAGTGGATCTCGATGCATTTCAAGGTTCGGCTCTAATGACACCATCCAGTGCTGCGCAGTTTGATGATGAGCGTGTTGCTCATTTAGAAGCAGAAGTGGAGGCATTGAAGCAAGAGCTTGCTGAACTGAAGTCACTTGTGAACTCACTTCTCTAATGTCTCTTCCTACACCGTGCCCTGATTGGTCCGTTTATCTGATCAGGACACGACTTAACGCGCTCTATTGCGGCATCAGCAATAATGTAGAGAGACGCTTTTGTATGCACCAACAAGGCAAAGGGGCAAAAGCGCTGAAAGGCAAAGGCCCATTAGAATTGGTTTGGAGTGTACCTGTGGGCAGCAAAAGTATGGCGCTGAAACTAGAGCGCCACATCAAAACTTTGCGCAAACAAGATAAAGAGCGCCTAGTAAAAGGTGATCTATTACTGCAATTAGATAAATTTTGCGATTGATATCATTAATCTGAATGTAATTTTGTTAAGTCTTTACTAATATTTAGACGGCAAATAACTACAAGGATTGAATACAATGCAACGTCTGAACAAAATTGCAGTGGCAGTTGGTTTGTCTATGATGGCGCTCCCTTCTTTGGCGGCGAATCATGTTGCAGATGGACGCGGTAGTGGTATGGGAAATACCGGTGTCGCCTCCGCTGATTATCTTACCGCCCCCTTCTATAATCCCGCTTTGGTCGCCAGTTTTGAAGAACATGATGATTTTGGCCTGCTTTTACCCGCTATTGGTGTCAATGTTCGAGACAGTGACGAAAGCTTGGCAACCATTGATGATCTCCAAGACTCAATTGACGAATTTGAGGCGGCCCCCATACCTTCTCCAGGCCAAATTGACCAGTTAAACCGTTATCTTGATGATCTTCAAGGAAATGCTCCTCTTACCGCAAGCAGTAGCTTAGGATTGGCAGTGGCGATTCCCACCAAACGATTCTCAACCAACCTATTTGCACGTGGCTATTTGGAGTTGATAGCGAGGCCAAACATCGCTGACTACGTGGATACTGGCAATCAAGCCACAGATACTGAAACTCGATACAAAAACTCGTCGGTGACGATGGCGGCTTTCGGTTATGTCGAGTACGGTGTGGCTTTGGCAAAAGAGTTCGAGATTAAAGAGCAACGAATCTCTTTTGGTGTCACACCCAAAATCCAACAACTGACTACCTACTATGTTGTTCCAACTGTGGCTGACTTTGAGTTGGACGATTACGAAGAGAGCGAGCATAAAGAAAGTGCTTTTAACTTGGATTTCGGCGTGGTGTGGTTAAAGGACAAATTTCAGGTTGCGCTTGCGGTGAAAGATTTATTGAGCCAAGAGATCGATTTGAAAGACAAAAATGGCCAAAAGCAGGATGTGTATAAGCTGAATACACAAGTTTCTGCTGGCGTGGCTTACCGCTCAGATTTCTTTACCGCTGCGATGGATTTGGATTTGACCAAACAAGAGCGTTTTAAGTCGCTTGATGATGAAACCCAATTTGTGCGTTTCGGGGTTGAAGGCAATGCATGGGGCTGGGCTCAGCTACGCGCGGGTTACGAAATTGACCTAGAAGATACGGTCGAAAACGCTTTCACAGCAGGTATTGGTATTAGTCCCTTTGATGTCGTTAGCCTCGATATTGCGGGTAGCTATGCAGGTGAAAACCAATTTGGTGTATCGGGTAATTTAGCGTTCACTTTCTAAGCAAATTTATGGGTGAGAGCCGCTGAGCAAAACCGTCAATATTTGGCGGTTTTGTTTATTGATAACACTAAGTGTCAAAAACGCAAAAGTTTTGAAACCCAACTGAAATCCAATCTGGTATCGGCTTACAATTCGCGATACTCTTTACACGGTCAGGCTACACAGAAAAAACAAAAAAGATAATTAAATGAAAAAGATATTACTAACTTGTTTATTAGCGTCAGCAAGTTTTCATGTAAGCTCACATACGTCAGAAGTCCTCAGTGGGTACTGGGCTTATCAAGAATTTTTGGAAAAATTTCCTCAACAAGGCGTGCTCACACGAGAACTGTCTCAGGTGGTTAGGAATGCGCCTGTGCCTTTAAAGCGTCATCAATCCAAGCCGATACGAATTTCAGTGGTATTTCCTGGTCAGCAGATTTCCGATTACTGGGTAAGGAATCTTTCCGCGTTTGAGAAACGCATGGATAAGCTGCAGATCAGTTACCAAATCAATCAGGTTTTCACGCGGCCAAATGCCGATGTTAAGCAGCAAAGCGTTTCCTTGATGGAAGCGTTAAAGAGCAAATCGGATTACCTCATTTTTACGCTCGATACGACGCGCCACCGCAAGTTCATTGAGCATGTATTAGACTCTTCTGAAACCAAGCTGATCCTGCAAAATATCACCACACCAGTTCAAGCCTGGGACAAAAGACAGCCATTTCTCTACGTCGGCTTTGACCATGCAGAAGGGAGTATTGCGCTGGCCGATAAGTTTAAACAGCTCTACCCACAAGGTGCAAATTACTCGGTTCTCTACTTTTCAGAAGGTTATGTGAGTGATGCTCGAGGTGACACCTTTATACATCAGATGAATCACAGTGACCGATTTGCCCTAAAAAGCTCTTTTTACACCAAAGCGACCAAAGCCTCAGGCTATGAGTCCGCAATAAACAGTTTAGAGCGCTATCCTGATGTGGATTTTATCTACGCCTGTTCTACCGATGTGGCCCTTGGTGCCATTGATGCATTGAAATCTCTGGGTCGCACAAACATCAAGATCAATGGATGGGGTGGTGGTTCTGCTGAGCTTGACGCGATCGCGGCAGGTGATCTTGATTTGACAGTTATGCGCATGAACGATGATACAGGAATCGCTATGGCTGAGGCGATCAAATGGGACATTGAAGGAAGAACCGTCCCGACCGTCTTTTCTGGCGACTTTGAAGTGGTGACAAAAGAGGATTCGCCAGAACACATCGAACTATTGAAAAAACGCGCGTTTAGATATTCAGATCAGCCATGACAAACGAACAGTTGCCACGCAAGCATCAATCTTTAGCAACGCTGATTACGCGCATCATTTTCTTGGTGCTCGGACTTATTACCATTGGTATCTTTATTCAGAGTTACTACTTCAGTAATAAAATCATCAAGCAGGAAGTGATGCTCACCAAACAGCAGACCTCAGCGTTGGTTAAGAGTCTGTTTAATAATCACCTCTCTATTTTGCAAATTCATCATGACAGCAATTCAAAAAATGAGGCGATACGACGTTTTTTCCTCGATGGGGACGACGAGACGCTGGAGTACTATTTCCTGAGCATGGATCAGGCCGATCCCACTCATACGCCAGAGTTTCGCTTTTTAACCACTGGAGAGGGGCTGCTGTGGGATGACGGCAATGCGCATTTTTACGGCGTTAATGAAGTGCTGTTGGAAAAAATTTCGCAAAGTGTCCTGTTTGGCAACAACTGGCATTTTATGTCATTGCATACCCTGATGGGGCTACGCAATATGTTGGTGAGACGCTCTCCTGTTATCGATACGACAACGGGTGAAGTGCTGGGTCAGTATTACATTTCAGTGGTATTGGACAATAACTTCCCATTGGTCGAAATGCTGGAGTCTGGCAGCAACAGTGACAATATCGTCATGCTCGTTGGGGATAGGGTGATTTCTCATTCTTTGAGTGGCAATGAGCCGTATGATTTAGACAACTTGCTTGCCATGCGTGATGAGCCGAGCGCATTTGATGATTGCTTGATTAGCCAAACGCCCATTGAGATCAATTCCACTGATACCTTAGTCAGTATTCTCGCGATCCAAGAAAATAGCCATGTCGCTTCGCTTCAAAGACAACACTATTTGGGGTTGGCCACCTCTGTCGTGCTGATGTTGATGCTTTCCTTAGCCATTCGCTCTTGGATCCAAAATCGAGTTGCCAATGCACTAGAGTCACTGATGGCTTATAGCCGCTTTGCTGGGACGGGGGAAAAGTATGAGCGCTTCAATGGTTCAGACATCTTAGAATTTGCGCATATTGGCGACACCTTGGAAAACACCTTTGAGCAGTTGGAGTCGCAACGTCGCTCGTTCCAAGATTTGTTCAATTTTGCTCTCTCTCCGATGATGGTTTGGTCGGAAAGTGCTCTTCTGATTCAGATGAACCCTGCTGCAATGAAAGAGTTAGGCATTGAACACGCCTCACCTCAGGATTTCTCTAATCCGTTATTTCAACTGTTTAAACTTAAGCTATCACCGCACTTGAAAATGGCCGCTCAAGGGGCAACGTTGACGGGCATTAATGTGCCAATCGGAGAGAAAATTTTTCGCTGGAACTTATCTCCCATTGTGGTGGAAAACGGCATCAGCGGCATCATTGTGCAAGGTCAAGATATTACAACCCTGATTGATGCGGAGAAGCAAAGTAACCTTGCTAGGCGTGAAGCAGAACAGTCTGCCAAAACCAGAGCTGATTTCCTCGCCAAGATGAGTCACGAGATTAGAACACCACTCAACGGTATTCTAGGCATTGCTCAGCTTCTAAAACGTTCGGTGAACGATGCAGAGAACTTAAAACAAGTGGATGTGCTGTGTAATAGCGGAGAACATTTACTGGCAGTGTTAAATGATATTCTAGACTTCTCTAAGATTGAGCAAGGCAAGTTCAATATCAAAAAACGCGACTTTAACTTTTACGATACCCTCAATACTTTGGAGAATATTTATCGGCCAATTTGCCGTGAAAAAGGGGTGAGTTTCGAAATCCATAACCAGATCCCACTCGATTGCCAATTGCACACTGACCAAGTCAGGTTGAATCAAATTATGTTTAACCTGATCAGCAATGCGGTGAAATTTACCCCTACGGGCCGAATTGAGGTTTCCTTTAAGCTTGAGCAGTTTGCGCGCTCGGAGCACTCCATTTTATCGATACAAGTCAGTGATACGGGCATTGGTATTGACGAAAGTAAGTTAGAAAGTATTTTCGAACCGTTTGTTCAGGCGGACTCATTGTCGACAAGGGAATATGGCGGTAGCGGGCTCGGATTGACTATTGTTAAGAACCTTGTCGAGATGCTGGAAGGCGAAATCTCGGTGCACAGTGAGCTTGGCAAAGGCTCAATCTTCAACCTTTCTATTCCTGTAGAAAAAGGAGAGTGCGAGGAGCAGAAAGCACCAATAAACGCTAAACCGGAGCAGTTGTTTGGTCAGGGACTAAAGGTCTTGTTGGTGGAGGATAATCATACGAATGCCTTTATTCTAAAAGCATTTTGCCAGAAGTATCAAATGAGTGTTGAGTGGGTACAAGATGGCACTCAAGCCCTAGAGAAATTAAAAGAGCATGCATTCGATTTGATTCTAATGGATAACCAATTGCCTAAGATGGGGGGTATAGAGGCCACTCGCGAAATTCGGGAAACACTGAAACTAGGAACGCCTATTTATGCGTGTACCGCCGATGCACAGGAAAGTACCAAACATGAGTTTCTGTCGGCAGGAGCCAATCGAGTGATTGTAAAACCCATCAAAGAGCAAGAGTTGCATGATGAGTTATTGCACTTCAAAGCGCACTATTGGGTAGAACATTAGCCTAATAATCCGGCATGAAAAGAGAGTTCAAGTAGCTCTCTTTTCAGCTCTTGGCTAAGTAAAACCGACTTCTCGAACTTAATTCCGATTGACCAACCATTGGCAAGTTTACGAATGCTGGCCACTTTTGCTCCGTTGTCTGCTGAAAGAAAACGATTCAGGGTGGATTCAAGCTTCACGATGTCGCCTTTTTTAAATTCGGGTTCGACAAGCGTGAAGAAAGCACAACCAGAGAGTGAAAAATCACTCATACGGCCTTCATACAAGTTGCCATTGTGATTGAGGGTACATGCAAGATCGATCTTATACCGTTCGTGCTCACGAATGGGTTTGGTTGCCAACGTGGCCGGAAAGCGAAGAAACAGCAAGAAGTCGGGTTTGCTGATGGTCGATAATACGCTGGTTTTAAAGGCAACCACATGGCCAAGTTCTGTATCCGCGATCCCGCGTAAAATCACATCAACGTTGTCGAGTTTCCGCAGGTGCAGTTCTTCTTTATCCGCTAAGTCGATGATCAAATACTGACCGGCTTTTAGGCCAACAAAAAATGCAGGCAAGGTTAATGAGTCTTTTGGGCCAAATTCAAAGGTCGCATTGAGTCGCATCCCCGGTTTTATAAAGCGGGGGATATCATCCTTGGTGTAAGTCGAAGGCATCTTTCTTCACTATCAAAATCAACTTCCTAAACTATAAACCTCGGAACCTGATATACAAAGGCCATCACTGCGATGCGAGTGACTTTTGTTATGTTTCGTGAGCTGTTACGAAGCCTAGAACTAACTGCTAACAGCTAATAGCTAAGGCACCGACCTTTCACTTGATGGCTTGACTTGATGGTGCTGTGGTGGTCGGTAATCCATTGATGCGTCATGTCGCATAAATACATTACTTGCAATGAGACTTCCGCAGCTGACCACGAACAGGGCAATCCAAGTTAGGGGATCTGGATACTCGCCAAAAATAGGAATCGCTAAGAGAGTTGCTAATACCGGGGTCGCACTGCCAAATGCCGCACTGCGCTCTGCGCCGAGAACCTTAACAGCGTATAGGTAAGTGAACGCGGCTAACAAACCTGCTCCAATACCCTGAACAAGCAGATGTCCAAAGAGTTCATACCAAGGCCATTGGCGGATTGGTGTGTTAAGGAGATAGCTATCCAGCATACCCAAATTAACCAATATGGCTAGTAACAGCATCGAAGCGAAAGCGATCACACCAGATGCAACAAGAGGATTGAGGTTAGCGACTCGAGCGCAAATGGTAAATACTGCCCACATAAAACTGCCAGCTAAGAACAAGAAATGCCCTGTGGTTTCCTGACCGTTGGCGTTAAGCTGATTTTGGTAAAGCCCCAAATGAGGGACAAGAAATAAACCAATCCCAACGACCACCAAGCTAAGACCGATAATACGGTGTTGGCTTAACGGTTGCTTAAAGAGCAAGACAGCAATACCAGTGACAAATAGGGGAAGAGTACCTGGCACGAGCGCGCTGCCGTGGGATACAGGAACGAACTGCATCGCAGTTCCTGCCACAAGCAAATAAGGCAAGCCGCTTCCTATAAACATGCCGAGCCAATAACGAAATGGCACAGAAGCGACGCTTCGGCGTGCTCTAACGACAATTGGCAACAGGCAAATCATAGGAACAACAAAGCGAGTAAATGCGATATCCGCAGGCTGTAATGCAGAGATTGCTCCACCTTTTAGAGAGAGAAAAAAGCCCGACCAAAGTAGTAAGGTGACACCAATAGCCAGATACCCAAGCAACATAAAATACCTTGCGAAGAAATAAGTTAAACAAATGTTAATTATCGGCTATTGTTAGTAATGTTTTTTGGCAAAATATGCCTTTATTTGTTTTGTAAATGCCAAAAATTACTAATTTCTCTTGGTTTAATGATGGTAAATGGCAGGAAGATGGATAGGATTGATAAACGAATTTTGGAATTGCTGCAAAAAAATGCCCAATTGACGGCTGCGGAAATTGCCGAGGAGGTAGGGCTCTCTCCCTCGCCTTGTGCACGTCGCATTAAGAGGCTAGAGAAAGATAAAATTATTCGTGGCTATCACGCTTCTGTGGCTCGTGAACGAGTTGGGATTGCTATGAGTGTGTTTGTCGAAGTGAGTTTAAACAATCATCAAGTCGCTTCGATTGACGATTTTGAGCAAGCTATTGTGGCCATGGATGAAGTGGTCAGTTGTCATGTGGTGTCTGGCGCGTATGATTATTTGCTGGAAGTGGTGGCGAGGGATCTGGAAGGTTATGAGCTTTTTACTCGTAAGCTACAACGTCTACAAAACGTTAAGGATATCCATACGCATTTGGCTATCCGCAAGGTAAAAGAGTCACAACGAGTGCCGATCTATTCATTAAGTTAACTGAGTTGATTGTCGAACCACAGTGATGACGGCATCGATAGAGCAATAAAAAACGGAGCCTTTTGGGCTCCGCTTTAGTAACTCTTTCTTAATAGCTGCGAATTTGAGAGATCTCGCAATTGCCGGTTTGTTGATCAATTCGGAATGAGAAAGCAGCTGAATGATATTCGCCCCCATCACTCCAAATAGTCTCGCCAAAGATCTTACATAACTCGAGATCGTTAATTGATCCATACTCTTTGACGTGCCTAACTACTGAAAGTAACTTGCTCTTTGTAACGTTTTGACTATCCATGTGACTCAACCACTTGAAAACCATGTCGTTTTGCATTTTCACCAGCCAATTGTTATGTTTTATGAAAATTTATGAATAGTAAATTACTCAAAAATTCAGCATAAGTAAAGGATTATTGTGAGCTGCGTCGCTATTTTGCATCTGATTGCTTAAATTTTGTGCATATTTGGGTCGGTGATCTTCTAAGTTACTTTGCCTGCTCAGCATAGAGTTGTGCAGTCTCTAGTTGGTGTGCTTCTTTCTCATAGATTTTTCCGAGCTGGGTGAATTTTTGTTCTAAATGAGAGAAGTCGTTAGCCAGATCGTTGGACGAGGCGCTATACCATAGCGCGGAATTAAAGTTGGCGGTTCTCTTAGCTTGTTTACAGGCGTTGGCCATGGAGGACCACTGGCTTCCTATGTTTAGTGCTTGCGTTTTTTTCTCAATCAACTGATCTTTGAGAGAGCTGACGGCGTTGGCGTATTGCCGCGCGCTGCGTATCTGCTGCTCAAATTCACGATAGTGGACTCTGTCCGCATGGTTCCACAACTGGACTAACTCATCTAAGCTAAATTGTTGTGAGAGTAGCCGACGTTGTTTATGGATGGCGAGTAACGTGTTGTATTGCGTGGCTCTTGTATTGTAATAGCCTTCAAGTTCGATTTGGTTGTCCTGCAATGTTTTCCAGCCATGCGGATTACACTGACTCGCTGCAGTGAGAGGGATAGAAAACACCATCAATGATAATGCTATCAGAGCACACTTAACCATAATCGAGAGTAAATGGTGGGCTGTGCTATACAGTATATGTGATTTTGTGAGAACTATTTGTGTGCTTAATTAGAACGATACTCAAATAACTGGCAATATAGACATCCGTTTAGCAAGCCCAAACCATTGAGTCATAAGAAGGGTGGTAAGAATTCATGAAGAAAATCATGATCATATTGATTGTTGTTTTACTGCTGATTGGTGGTGGGGCAGGTTACTACGTTTTCTTTATGCAGCCAGGTAGCGAAGAAAACGTTAAAGCGGTAGAGGAGCCAATTGTTCCCGAGAAACCACAGCCAATCATGGAACTGCCAGCCCCCGAGCCTGAAATCACCGACTATTACGTTATTGAGCGCCGAATTGACGTGAGGAATAAACCGGATCCGCAAGCGCTGATTATAGATGCGTTGTATAAAGGCGAGAAGATCACCATTCTGGAAAAGCAAAATGGCTGGGGAAGAATTTCCGACTATCTAGTTTACGAAGAGGGTGGTGAAGAAAGGGCGGAGTGGGTCGACATGACAAAGCTCTCTGATGCGAAACCGATCATCGAAGAAATGGAGCGCTTGGAGATCTTAGATGGTTATCTTGTTAAGTCTGATGATTTAAAAGAGCACCGCGACGTTTATCGAAAATACACGCAGATGTTGCTGAACGATGGTACTTGCAAACCAGAGGATTTTGAGGAGCTAGGCGGTTGGGTGCGATCGGTGACGTTTCAAAATAGGGATGTCTACTTCATCTACTGTGGCGGTTTAGCCCAAGAAAACAAGATTTACCTCGACGTTCAAACAGGTGAGATCTTTTATCGATAATTAACGTACCTTATTGGTCGGTAGGCTTTTATAGGGTTAACTTTTAGAACTTTTTAGTTGAGCTAAATCACATCCGGGCATACTATGCGAGAGCAGGCAAACTTGCCTGCTCTTTTTGATCTTCAGAGAAGAGTTATGCACAACAGCTTACTGCGATTATTTGCTTTACTACTTACATTGGTGATGATGCCAGTGGAAGTGATTGCATCTATTGCAGAGAGCAATCAGCGTAATCATGCAGCAAATGGTCAATTTACGGTGCTCAAACACCAAATTGGCCCCACAACACAAGAAACAACCCAGCACGAAGAATCAGACTCTTCACCACTGCCAGTATCAGAATCCCACTTCAAAACAGACGCTGCAGGTATTCTCAACGCTGGTCGCTGGAACGTATCTCAGCGAGAAGAAAACGCATCCGACACAACGCCTTTGATGTTTGGCGATGGGCACGCAAGCCCAGATGCGCTACCGAACGTTCATGTCAATGTTTTCTGTGCCATAGCTCGTAAAGCTCTACAGACTCAGTATCACTACGTTGCCAATCATCGCTTAGCGGGTTGGAAAGAAACCAATGCCATGTATGTGGCACTCAATAGTCAGTTCTCGTAACTCAGTCCAACAAAAACACATTTTATTTTGACTGTATTAACTCTGTCTTTTGCGACGGAGGGGAACTCTATGACAAAAAAACATAAAGCAGCGCAGAAGTTGCTTAACCACTATTCCGCTTGGAAATACGTGGTGTTGATGACGACACTGGTTATTTTAACGTTAAGCGCAATTCCAACATGGTTTGGTGAACAGCCTTCAATCCAAATTTCTTATCAGAATAATGCCAAAGGGCCGACAAGCGAGCATTACGACGTTGTACAGCTAAAAGGCTTGCTTGAGCATCAATCGGTTTCAGTCGACAAGGTGACAGAAAAAGAAGGCGTGACGACCTTAGTTTTCTCTGATGAAAATGCGCAAAGCCAAGCGAGAAAAATTTTAGACAACACTCTTGGTGATGATGCCAACATCAGCTTTTCTTATGTTTCTGTGGCACCGCAATGGCTTTCTGATATGGGATTCAACCCTATCAAGTTGGGTCTAGACTTACGCGGTGGTGTGCAATTTTTACTTAACGTCGATGTAGATAAAGCGTTCGACGAACAACGTGATGTTTTATCAGATGAAATTCGTGCAATGCTGCGCACGGAAAAACTTCGTGGTGTTCAGGTTCGCAATACTGGCACTGCCCAACTGGCCGTACAAAGCGATAATGCGGTGGCGTTGGAAAAAGTGAGCAACTATCTACGCAGCAACTATCCTAACTGGCAAGTTCGCACTCATTCCGACTCATTGGAAGTGAAACCTTCGGATGCTTATGCTGCGGAATTTCAAACCACAACTCTTCAGCAAAACTTGAAGATCATGCGTGGTCGAATTGAAGAGCTTGGTATTACTGAAGCGTTGGTTCAACGTCAAGGCGCTCACAGCATTCGTATTGAACTGCCAGGCGTGCAAGACCCTGCGCAAGCGAAGAATGTGATCGGTGCAACGGCAAGCCTAGCATTCTATTCCGTCAAATCGCCAAGTGATGCCAGAAGTGGTGATGATTTAGTGTTGCAAGACGCCGATGGCCGTTCCGTCGTGCTTGAGAAGAGACCGGTGTTAACGGGTGAACATATTGTCAATGCACGAGCAGGTGTCGACAAGATGGGTATGTCGGAAGTCAACATCTCTTTGGATCACGCTGGTGGTAAGAAGATGAGCGATTTTTCCGGCACTCACATTGGTAAACCAATGGCGACCGTTTATCGTGAATACACCACTCAAGAAAATGGTGACATTGCTCGTAGTGAGCGTGTGATCAGTGTTGCCACCATTCAGTCACAATTAGGCAGTCAGTTCCGTATTACTGGGGCAGGTAGCATGGATGAAGCGCAACAACTTGCGTTGTTGCTTCGTGCTGGTTCGTTGACTGCGCCAGTTTCGATTGTTGAAGAGCGTACCATTGGCGCGTCATTGGGGGCTGAAAACATCCAAAATGGCTTTGCGGCACTTGCTCTCGGTATGGGCTTAACACTGACGTTTATGGCGTTGTGGTATCGCCGTTTAGGTTGGGTTGCAAACGTTGCACTTGTTGCAAACATGCTCTGTTTGCTTGGCCTAATCGCCTTGTTACCGGGTGCCGTATTAACCTTACCAGGGATCGCAGGCTTAGTGTTGACTGTTGGTATGGCCGTGGATACGAACGTGATTATTTTTGAGCGAATCAAAGATAAGATGCGTGAAGGAAGAAGCATGGCACAAGCGATTGATAGCGGCTTTGACAGCGCGTTTGCCACCATTTTGGATGCAAACATCACCACGATGATCACCGCCGTTGTTTTGTATGCGATTGGTAATGGTCCGATTCAAGGCTTCGCTTTGACGCTAGGACTCGGCTTATTAACCAGTATGTTTACCGGGGTATTTGCATCACGCGCCATGATCAATTTGGTGTGGGGTAAAGATAGTCGTCGTAATGTGAGGGTATAATCATGGTTGAATTTATGAAAAAACACATCCGCGCTATCCGCTACCTAACCAGCGTGATTTCCTTGGCGTTGATGGTGGTCTCTTTAGTGGCATTGGGCCTGCGTGGCTTAAATTTAGGTTTGGACTTTACTGGCGGTATGGTGACCGAAGTCAAGTTGGACACAGGGTTAACCAATCACCAACTTCTGGATCAATTGAAACCCGTATTAGGCGAGTCAACAACGGTCACTAAATCGGGTGAAGAGGGGAGATGGATTATTCGTTACTCCCTGCCTGAAGGGGAAACTCAAGCGCCAAACATTCAGCAAGTGTTAGAGGGTGTGTCCCATCATGTCACCACCATCAGCAACAGCGTAGTCGGCTCGCAAGTTGGCCAAGATCTTGTTGATCAAGGCGGTATGGCGTTGTTGATCAGCATCTTGTGTATTCTCGGGTATCTTTGTTTCCGTTTTGAATGGCGCTTAGCGAGTGGTTCTCTACTCGCACTGCTTCACGATGTGGTGCTTGTGTTGGGTTTTTTTGCGATCACACAAATGGAGTTCAACCTAACGGTATTTGCCGCCATACTCGCTATCCTTGGTTATTCATTGAACGACTCAATTATCATTGCGGACCGGATACGAGAATTGCTGATTGCCAAACAGAATGAAACCACGGAAAACATTAACGACCAAGCGGTATTAGGAACCTTCTCGCGCACAATGGTGACATCGGGAACCACCTTAATTACGATTGCCGCACTATGGTTTATGGGCGGTAATGCATTGGAAGGCTTCTCGACCGCGATGTTTATTGGTGTGCTATCGGGTACATGGTCGTCTATCTCGATCGGTACCGTGTTGCCAGAATGGCTGCATCTAAAACCGGAGCACTATTTACCAGTACAAGTGGACACTGCACCATAAAAGAGCAGCATCTTTATTCGAAGTTAATAATAACTTTGGAATAAACCAACAAGACTAAAAATAAAAGCCACAGATAATTGTGGCTTTTATTTTATGCGAGAAAAAATGGAAATATATATATGTTCCATTAGCATGAAAGAGAACTTAATTTTGTTGTTTATCATTAAATAGCACTGTGCTTATTGATTTATTTATACTTAAGTATAATGTCTGAGTTTCTGTTCATATCTGTTATGTAACACGCAAAAAAGAGAAAACTCCTTTCCTAACAAATGCTTACAATTGCATATCTCAAAGTCGAGTCATCATAAGTTGTTGTTTTAAATTGCTTATTTAAATTGTTAACCTTTTTATAACATTTCATTCCTTATGGGATCTAGCTCAACCTTACGCGCAATTTTTCAAATTTTATTTGAAATGTCACATTTCTAAGTTAGCTTAAATATATAGATAAGTGTCAACGAAGACACACTGAATAATATTTAATTTGTCAGTTGGTAATTATTTGCCAATGGATGTGCGCTAAATTTTTGCTGTTAAGAATGGAGTTCTTAGATGAAAAAAGTCGCTTTGATCACTGGATCAAAAGGCGGGATTGGTTCTGCAATTTCTTCCCAACTTGTTGAAAATGGTTACCGTTTAATTGCTACTTATTACACGGGAAATCATCAATGTGCGTTAGATTGGTTTAATGAAAAAGGCTTTACCGAAGATCAGGTCCGCTTATTTGAACTGGATGTGACGAATACAGAAGAGTGTGCCGACCGCTTGAGTAAATTACTGGAAGAAGAGGGGACGATCGACGTCGTCGTCAATAATGCCGGTATTACTCGTGATGGGGTGTTTAAGAAAATGACCCCGAAATCTTGGTTTGATGTCATTAATACTAACCTCAACAGTGTGTTCAACGTGACTCAACCGCTCTTTGCCGCCATGTGCGAAAAAGGGGGGGGGCGAGTGATCAATATTTCTTCTGTAAATGGCCTTAAAGGTCAGTTTGGCCAAGCTAACTATTCTGCGGCTAAAGCTGGCATGATCGGCTTTTCCAAAGCCCTCGCTTACGAAGGTGCCCGCAGTGGTGTGACGGTCAATGTCGTTGCTCCAGGTTATACCGCTACACCGATGGTCGAGCAAATGCGCGATGAAGTGCTCGAAGGCATCAAATCTCAAATTCCTATGCAAAGACTGGCAACACCAGAAGAAATCGCCAAAGCGGTTGCTTTCTTGGTGAGCGATGCAGGCGCATACATTACGGGTGAAACACTGTCGGTAAACGGCGGCTTATACATGCATTAAAGGGATGTTGAGATGGAAAAAGTATTTATTGTTGCGGCCAAACGCACCCCGATTGGCGCTTTTGGCGGCTCGTTGAAAACGGTAGCGGCTGGTGAATTGGCATCTGTCGCCATCAAAGGTGCAATTGAACAAGCCAAAGTGGATGCTTCACTGATTGATGAAGTGATCGTGGGTAATGTGGTGAGTGCTGCACAAGGTATGGGCATTGGTCGTCAAGCCGCAATCCTAGCAGGCATCCCAGCAGAAGTGCCTGCTTACACCCTCAATATGGTGTGTGGCAGTGGCATGAAAACCGTTATGGATGGCGTTTCTCATATTCGCAGTGGTGACGCAAAAGTGGTGGTGGCAGCTGGTGTCGAAGTGATGTCACAAATCCCTTTTACAGTGCCTGCAAACGTTCGTGATGGCAACAAGATGGGTCATATGGCACTGCAAGATTTGCTGATTGCTGATGGTTTGACTGATGTTTTCAATCAATACCATATGGGCGTTACAGCAGAATATGTCGCGAAAGAAGTGGGCATCACGCGTGATCAGCAAGATGAATATGCATTGGCGAGTCAACAGAAAGCCGTAGCGGCGATAGAAGCTGGCAAATTTAAAGACGAAATTGTGCCCGTTGAAGTGACCGTACGTCGCCAAACAGTAACGTTTGATACTGATGAATATCCAAAAGCCAACGCAACGCTTGAAGCGCTAAAAGGGTTACGCCCAGCTTTTGATAAAGAAGGCACGGTCACTGCGGGCAATGCTTCTGGTATTAATGATGGGGCGAGTGCCGTGATTCTGGCATCCGAGCAAGCGGTGAAAGAATACGGTTTGCAACCTATCGCAGAAGTGGTGAGTTACGCACAGTCTGGCCTTGACCCCAAAATCATGGGATTAGGTCCCGTAGAGGCTGTTAGCAAAGCGCTTGAAAAAGCACAACTGAGTACAGCAGACATTGATGTGTATGAGTTGAATGAAGCCTTTGCCGCCCAAGCACTAGGTGTGATTCATCAACTTGCCGATAAACACCAAGTGTCAGTAGCATCGATTCAAGACAAAGCGAACCCGAACGGTGGCGCAATCGCATTAGGGCATCCGCTAGGTGCGTCTGGTAACCGAATTCTCGTGACGTTAATTCATGAGCTTCAAAAACAAAACGGTCAGTATGGCGTTGCGTCACTATGTGTTGGTGGCGGTATGGGAACGGCAGTGATTGTGAAAGCAGTTAAATAATACGGATTAAACAACATCTACAATTGTTAGGAGACACACCATGTATACGGATTTTTTCAAAACTTTCAGTGACCAAACAGAAAAAAATCTTCAGCCATACTTCAAGTTCAACAAGCTTGTGACAAAAAATGTTGAAGTACTGACTGAGCTTCAGCTAAACGCTATTCGCACATACAGCGAAATGGGTCTAGCGCAAATGAAAGCAGCATCTGAAGTGAAAGATGTGACGTCATTGGCTTCTTTTAACGGTCAACAACTGAATGTACTGACTAAGCTTTCTCAGCAGATGCTAGACGACAGCAATAAACTTCAAGCGATTGCTAAAGAGTTTAAAGATGACGTTGAGAAGCTAACTTCGGAAAACCTTAAGACTGTTACCCCAGCGTAACTAGTCCCACTATTACGCCGCCAATAGGCGGCGTTTTTTTCCGAATCAGGGAGTACCATTATGTTACAGCACTTCTTTTCGGACTATCTTGTTAAGCTCCAAGAGACCAATCAACAGTGGTGGCAGGATTTTGAAGTTGGCAAGGCAGCCGTCAATTCTCCTTTAAACAAGGCAATGCAAGAAGTGAACTTTGAGGATACCGCGAAATTCTTTGAAAAAGCGGCGAATCAACCACAAGCCATTCTGCAACTGCAAACGCAGTGGTGGGAGCAACAACTGCAAATTTGGCAGAATGTTGCGCTATCTGGCAATACTCAAAGTATCATTGAAGCGGACAAAGGGGATAAGCGTTTCTCAAACGAAGCGTGGCAGTCCGAAGCTATGTATAGCTTTATCAAACAGTCTTACCTTTTATTCAGCAAGACCTATATGGATACCATTGACGCCATAGAAGGTCTGGATGAAAAAACCAAAGAGCGCATTAGCTTTTTCTCTCGTCAAGCCATTAACGCACTTTCTCCATCAAACTTCATCGCGACCAACCCAGAGTTATTGAAATTGACGATCGAAAAAAATGGTGAAAACTTACTCGCGGGGATGGAACTGCTCAGAGAAGACGTTGAGTCGAGTGCAGACATTCTCAAAATTCGCATGACCAGCAATAATGCGTTTCGCATCGGTGAAGATATTGCGACAACGGCGGGTGACATCGTTTTCCAAAATGATCTGTTTGAATTGATTCAATATCGCCCGTTGACAGAGCAAGTGAACGCAACTCCGCTTTTGATCGTTCCTCCTTTCATTAATAAATACTATATCCTTGATCTCACAGCCAAAAACTCCATGGTTCGCTGGCTGCTAGAACAAGGCCACAGCGTGTTTATGATGTCGTGGAAAAACCCGGGTAAAGCGCAAGCCAATGTCGAGTTCGGGGATTATGTGACCGAAGGCGTCGTCAAGGCTGTGACTGCGATTGAAGAAATTACGGGTCAAGAGCAGATTAACGCAGCGGGTTACTGCATTGGTGGCACTGTATTGGCGTGTACGGTTGGTTACTATGCTGCGAAGCGCATGAAAAAGCGCATAAAGTCAGCGACCTTCTTTACAACGCTACTCGATTTCTCCCAACCAGGCGAAGTGGGTGCGTACATTAATGACACCATCATCAGTGCCATTGAGCTGCAAAATAACGCCAAAGGTTACATGGATGGTCGTTCGTTAAGTGTGACGTTCAGTCTGCTACGTGAAAACAGCCTCTACTGGAACTATTACGTCGACAACTACTTAAAAGGCAGCAGCCCTGTTGACTTTGATTTGTTGTATTGGAATAGCGACAGTACCAATGTGGCGGCGGCAACCCACAATTTTATGCTGCGTGAGCTCTATTTGAACAACAAACTTGTTCAAGACAAAGGCGTGAAAATTGGTGGTGTTTGGATTGATCTCGATAAGATCCGTATACCGAGTTACTTTATTTCAACCAAAGAAGACCATATCGCGTTGTGGCAAGGCACTTATCGAGGCGCGCTTAATATGGGCGGCAATAAAACCTTTGTACTAGGTGAATCAGGTCATATTGCGGGTATTGTTAACCCACCGGCTAAGAACAAGTACGGCTTCTGGGTGAACGACAATCTCGATGAGTCAGCCGACGAGTGGCTCTCCAATGCACAGCATAAAGAAGGCTCTTGGTGGACGCATTGGGATCAATGGTTAGCGCAGTTTAACCCTGATGAAAAAGTCCTTCCATATCGACAAGGCTCTGAAGCCAATCCTGTTATCGACATTGCTCCAGGACAGTATGTCAAGCAGGTACTACCGATCACAGAGTAACCTTGGTTCTAACCTCAGCGCACTGCATGTAAAACCGGCAGTGCGCTTTTTCTTCTTGTCACCTTTGAAAGACACTCAAGTACTTTTGTGGTGGTTGATAACTCTACGTTGGCATGCACCTGCATAAATCGCGCATCTTTTTCTATTAATTATTCCTATTTTCGTTGCTCGGAATGAGCGACACTGCACGTGTGTTTACCTGATTTGGGTAAAAGGGCTTTTCTTTTTGAACAAAGACGCTAGTCGATCAATGTTCTTACTGTAGGGGACTGCTATTATCTACCGTACCCACTTTCACAGAGGCTCCATCTAGTTGGAGTCTCTGTGCTATTTTAATAACTATAAATTACCCAATGTTTTGATGAGTCTGCATAAAGTGGGAGCAGACACTGACAGGCTTTATGGTCATCTTTCATCCATTGGCAAAACATAAAAAGCTATTGTGAGCGAAATAAATTTAAGACGATTTCATCAACTGCTGTCGCGATATGAGTTGTACACCTGCCACTCTGTCAATATCGACGACTTGGAAAAAACACTGTCGACTTCAAGAAGAAACACCTCCATTGTGATGAAGAACCTTTCTGAATCGGGATGGATTGAGTGGCAACCTTCAGTCGGCCGCAGTCGCACGAGCCAACTAAAAGTGGTTTCTTCATTTGATGAGGCATTGTGTGATGTCATAGCCGAAGAGTTAAAGCATGGTCGATTTGCACTCATCACCCGTTTGCTTGAGGTCTATGGACAAGCCACGATTCGCGCTCTGACACAAGCGACAGAAAGACAAAATCAAGCGAATGAAGAGAACAATCAATTATTAATCACCCAATATCCTTGGGTCGATACGCTAGATCCACTCTGCACCATGCGTTTGGCAGAGCTACAGGTGATCAAAAGCGTATACGATACCTTGTTTAAACAGGATGAGTACGGAGAACTGAAACCTTCACTTGCGCACGCTTGGCACATAGAAGGAAGAAAACTGCACATATGGTTGAGGCCCGATATTGTGCGTCATGATGGAAAAATACTTTCTGCGCAGCATGTCGCGTGGAGCCTAGAGCGACTAAGTCATTCACAAGGGCCGGTATTGCATCTGTATGAATAGATGGAACAGGTCTTGGCGAAGAGTGCGACACAAATTGAAATATCACTAAGGCATGCGAATCAACTTTTTCCTTATCTTCTTGCGATGCCTCATTCTGCCATTGTCTGTCCTGACTCTGTTAAGTGCGATCAGAGCCATTGCTATTTTGTTGGCACCGGACCGTTTCGCATCGAGCGTTGGAATCGCGACCGACTCATTTTGATGCGCCATAACGAATATTTTGCGGAAAAAGCGTTATTACACAAAGTAACGCTGTCCCATGCTCAAGAGTCTTTGTTCAACGCGATGAGTTTCAATAACGAAGAGGGTGATAAAGAGGTCACTCAAATTAGCGCTTTCTCTTACTTAACCTACCATCGCCGTCAGCAAAGTGGCATCTCATCAGACACATGGCAACAGTTGTACCATTTTCTTGAGCGAGCCAAAGTGCATTTTGAACGGCAAAACGCGGTTGATGGTGTCGATTTTCAGCTGTCTGCTCATCAATCACGGTTACAAAAGGAGGCGTTTATCGCGCCTCCCTCTTTGTCTGGCAAATTAGTACTGGCTGAGCCCAAATGGACCATTCCATATCTCGCCGATATTGCCGCGTGGTTACATGACACGATTCGCTCAACTGGATTGGAACTAGACGTCGTTGAGCTAACAGAAATCAGTAGACCAGAAAGCGTACGCGACATCGCTGATGTATTGTTTATTGAAGAGGTGATTGAAGCGCCTCTTGAATACGGATTGTACGAATGGTTGCTCATCGCATCGGGTCTTCGCTTTGCACTCAATGAGGAACGGTGGCAATCGCACAAAGCAGAGATTGCGTTGGCCGTGGAACAGTCTGAACCTTTGTCTTCACTGCAAACTATTGAGCGAGCGTTGTACCAAAGCCACCGTTGTTTGCCTTTGTTTGTTGGGCGAGAAGAAATCACCAAAGCCCAGCAAGTCCAAGGTATTCAAGTGCGTAAAACAGGCTACAGCGATTTCTACAAACTGTGGATTGTCGAAAATAGGCAAGATGAACTTTTGAAGTGAACCAGAGCATAAGACGCTAAATCCAGTCTCTTGAAGTTACTTGGGTATAGTTACTTTGTTTGCTTCTTTTTAACGCCTTGAGCCAAAAAGAAAACCCCAGATGGGAAGCCATCTGGGGTTTTGTCATCAACAAAATAGGCAAAAGAGTTGACGAATTCTTAGATGTCTTTGTCTTTACCCAAAGACAATAACCAGAGTGAGACGGCGGCAACGCCAGCAAACCCAGTTAGAATAATGACAGGCATAGCGCTATAACCAAGAACATGCCAAATAACCGATTCCAGTGTACTCATGCTTGTTCTCCTTATTGCCAGCCTTCAACGCCGTGCATGTCAGGCAGTTTGTGAGCGATACCTTTGTGGCAGTCTACACAGGTTTTTTCGCCAGAAGCGAGTGCCGTCGAGTGCTGTTTTGCACTGCGCGCACCTTGTTCAGAGAAGTCCATGTATTCAAACTCGTGACAGTTACGACATTCCAATGAGTCATTCTTTTTCAAGCGAGCCCATTCACGCTCAGCAAGGTGAGCACGACGCTCTTGGAATTTCTCAGGGGTATCGATAGTACCGATGAAGTGGGCAAACAACTCTTTTGATGCTTGCACTTTACGGACGATCTTATCTGTCCACTCATGAGGGACGTGACAGTCGGAACAAATCGCACGAACACCAGAACGGTTAGAGTAGTGAATTGTTTCCTGGATTTCCGCAACAATTGGAGCGTGACAACCAGAACAGAATTCTTCTGAGTTAGTCGCCTCCATACCCGTGTTGAATGCGCCCCAGAATAGAAGACCACCAGCAAATCCCATGAACAGCAAAATGCCTGCTGCTGCTTTACTAGGAGTGCTTAGTCGCTTCCAAAACGCTTTAAGTAATTTCATAGATAGCCTCTTTGATTCTGTTGTTGGCTATTACTTGCGCAGTGAATCAACGCGCTCGAAATCGTTCTCTACAAGCGGTTTAGCATTCGCTTGAGGAACGTGGCACTGCAAACAGAAGTAACGACGAGGTGATACGTCAGCCAATACAGCGTCTTCACGGTTTACAAAGTGAGTCACACTGATTTTGGTTGCGCCCATTTCTTTAGCGTTTTTCCAGCTATGACACGCCAAACATTTGTTCGCGTTGAGTGTTACTTCGTAGCCACGAATATTGTGTGGAATCAATGGTGGCTGATAGATGTAATCACTGTCTAGCGCTTGTTCACGAGGGAACTTCTTAAAATCATCTGCAGGACGCGTGTCTTCAAGGTTGGTTGCACCACGTAGTGATTCTAAACCACCGATGCCGCCTGGGTTATCCAGCTCAGCTTGTGCAACACCTGCTACCAATGTCCCCAATGAAAGTGCACTTACAGATAACAGTGCCATTAATAGTTTTTTCATCATGTAATCTCCGCCTGATGGCTTAATTCTTTTCAAGCTGCCCTTAATATCTAAGAGCAGCCTGTGCATTTCGGTCTGTTAGGCAACTTTGGTGATCTTAACGGGACATTTCTTGAAGTCTGTCTGTTTAGACAGCGGGTCAGTCGCATCAAGGATCAACTTGTTAATCAGAATTCGTGCATCAAAGAATGGTACGAATACCAAGCCTTGAGGTGGACGGTTACGGCCACGAGTTTCGACACGAACACGTACTTCACCACGTTTGTTCGAGATAAGAACCTCGTCACCACGGCGCAGACCGCGTGCTTTCGCATCTTCTGGGTGGATGTAACACACCGCGTCTGGAACCGCTTTGTAAAGCTCAGGAACACGACGAGTCATGGTGCCGGTGTGCCAGTGTTCAAGAACACGGCCAGTACATAGCCACATGTCGTATTCAGCATCTGGAGACTCAGGTGGCGCCTCGTAAGGGGCTGAGATGATCAGTGCTTTGCCATCAGGTTTGCCGTAGAAGTCCCAGCCAGAGCCTTTCTTCGCATATGGATCCGAGCCTTCTTTGTAACGCCAAAGTGTTTCTTTGCCGTCAACCACTGGCCAACGTAACCCGCGAACAGTGTGGTAAACATCGTATGGTGCTAGGTCGTGACCATGGCCGCGGCCAAACTCAGCGTATTCTTCGAACAGACCTTTCTGTACGTAGAAGCCAAAGTGGTGTGAATCATCGTTAAGCTGGCGAGCTTCTGACAATGGGAACTTATCCACTTGCCCGTTAGCGAACAGCATGTCGTACATGGTTTTACCACGGTACTGAGGCGCTTTCGCTAGAAGCTCTTCTGGCCACACTTCTTCCATCTTGAAGCGTTTAGAGAACTCCATGACCTGCCACAAGTCAGATTTCGCTTCACCGACTGTGCCAACTTGTTGGTACCAAGCTTGAGTACGGCGCTCGGCGTTACCGTAAGCCCCTTCTTTTTCGATCCACATTGCTGTAGGAAGGATTAGGTCAGCCGCTTGCGCTGTCGCCGTTGGGTATGGGTCAGACACGACGATGAAGTTTTCTGGGTTGCGGTAACCTGGTAGACGTTCACCATTGATGTTCGGGCCAGCTTGCATATTGTTGTTACACTGAACCCAGTAACAGTTCAGTACACCGTCGTGCAGCATGCGGTCTTGAAGAACCGCGTGGAAACCTGGTTTTGGTGGAATGGTGCCTTCAGGCAGTTTCCAAATTTTCTCAGCGATTGCGCGGTGTTTTGGATTCGCAACGACCATGTCTGCAGGCAGACGGTGGGCAAATGTACCTACTTCACGAGCGGTACCACAAGCAGATGGCTGGCCAGTCAACGAGAATGGGCTGTTGCCCGGAGTTGCGATTTTTCCGGTTAGTAGGTGGATGTTGTAAACAAGGCTGTTCATCCACACACCACGAGTATGTTGGTTCATACCCATTGTCCAAAGTGACATCACTTTGGTGTTCGGATCCGCATACTGTTTTGCAAGTTCAATCAGCTTGTCTTGCACAACGCCAGACATCTCTGAGGCTTTTTCAACTGTGTATGGTGCAACCGATTTTTTGTACTCTTCGAATGAGATTGACGTCATATCGCCAGAGTTCGGGTTTTTCGCTTGTTTCTGCAGCGGGTCATCGTCACGCAAGCCGTAACCGATATCGGTAGTCGCTTGTTTGAAGTTGGTATGCTTGTTAACGAAATCCCAATTTACAGCATCGTTTTGGATGATGTAGTTTGCGATGAAGTTTGCGATTGCCAAATCAGATTGTGGATGGAAAATGTAGCCGCTGTCAGCCAGTTCAAAAGAACGGTGGTAGTAAGTAGAAAGTACGTTTACTTTAACATGTGGGTGGCTTAGTCGGCGGTCAGTGATACGAGTCCAAAGAACAGGGTGCATTTCTGCCATGTTCGAACCCCAAAGCACGAAAGAATCTGCGTGTTCGAAGTCATCGTAACAACCCATTGGTTCATCGATACCAAAGGTACGCATAAAACCGACCACTGCAGATGCCATACAGTGACGAGCGTTCGGGTCGATGTTGTTCGAGCGGAAACCCGCTTTCATCATTTTCGCCGCCGCGTAACCTTCCATTACTGTCCACTGGCCAGAACCAAACATACCGATGCTTGTTGGGCCTTTCTTCGCCAGAGAAGCTTTCCACTTCTCAGCCATGGTGTCGAATGCCACATCCCAAGACACTGGTGTGAAGTCACCTTCTTTGTCGTATTTGCCATCTTTCATACGTAAAAGTGGCTGAGTCAGACGGTCCTGACCGTACATGATCTTCGATAGGAAGTAACCTTTGATACAGTTCAAGCCTTTGTTTACTGGTGCTTCAGGGTCACCTTGTGTTGCAACGACTTTACCGTTCTGAGTACCTACGAGTACAGAACAGCCTGTACCACAGAAACGACAAGGAGCCTTGTCCCATGTGATTTTGGTTTGGTCTGAGCTAGCGATCAGGTTTGCTGCTGAAGCAGGCAGTGTAATGCCAGCTACTGCCGCCGCTGATGCAGCTGCGTTTGCTTTCACAAACGCACGTCTTGTCATTTTCATACTTCACCCTCGATTTGGGAATGTTGTGTTCCAGTGTCTTCGTCCGTGTCATCCAGATCGGTTTCAATTTGGTGGTAAACCAGAACCGTGCTGAGAACGTTCGGTAAATTGTTGATGGTTTCAATGGTATCGGTAACGAAACCTTGGTTTTCGGTTTCCAGAACCACGACGATTTTGCCTTCTGGGCTATCACCATAAATTTCCGCGTTCTCGATAGCTTCGATCTGCGTCTTTATCGTGCCTAAGTGCTCAGGGGCCACGTGTACCACTAAACTTGAAATATGCACTTCATTTAGTGCCATAATTCTCTCTCATTATTCTTTTATTCGTTTATGCTCACATTGATGGATGAAGAGGGGCAAACCGAAACACAAGCGCCACATCCACTACATTCATCAAGGTTTATCTGAGGTTGTGCTACCTTGCCGATTTCCAATTTGAATTGGATAGCCATGGGTTCACACATCTCGCCACAACTGCGACATTCCACGTTGTGGTACGACAAACAGGACTCATTGATTATTGCCCTCGCTTGCCAAGGCTGCGCATCTTTCGCTAAAAAAAGTGACTCGGGACAGATTTCTGCGCAACGGTAACAAAACGTACATTCATCAATAGAGAAATCGACGGTAGGAAAGCCTCCGTCGCCTTTAACAATGATTTGAGTTTCACATTGCTCAACGCATTTACCACATCGAGTGCATTGATCGGTAAACTGTATGCGATCAGCCAACCAGGGAAGACGAATTAAGCCGTCATCGACTTTTTTTCTGGAAAATAAACGTCTTCTTGAAAGGTCTACCACTGTACTATCCTGAGTTTAAGAAACATGACTTAATGTTAGTTCACATTTCTCATTAATAAACTGTCATTTAAGCGCACATAAATTGTAGTTTTTGACATATTTGTATAAATACCCCTTAGGGGGTAATTGAGAGGCAATGTTGTTTTAGATCAATAAATTCCGGCGAGAGTGATCACATATTGATATTGTTAACAGAAAAACGTGAAACGGAGAGGCTTCGCTGCCGTTTTGTTAGTGAAGAGGTTATAAATTGCTAAAAACGGTGAAAAAGTCGGTAACACGCACGATTGCGAAGGCAATGGGCTTGATCTTGCTGCTATCTATTGCAACAACCAGTTTTGCAATTATCAACCTAGCTTCTAGCTTGAATGATGCAGAGGCGGTTAACGTGGCAGGCTCTATGCGCATGCAAAGTTACCGTTTAGCCCATGATATTCAAATCAATGCACAGGATTATTCCTCTCACATCTATTTGTTTGAGCGTTCGATATATTCGCCGTCCATGAAAGCACTGCAAAATTGGACGGTGCCTGATGACATTACCCACGACTACTATCGTTTGATCATGCGTTGGCACGAATTAAAAGAAGTGCTGCAAAGTAAAGATAGAGAGCGCTATTTGGTTTTGGTCGCTGGCTTTGTTTCACAAATTGACGCTTTTGTTTTTAAGCTGCAACATTTTTCTGAGCAGAAACTGATCAAGCTCGCTTGGGTTGGTGGTTTAGGCTTGGGCGGGATTTTATTGGTGAGCATTTTCGTTGTTCACTTTGTGCGTCGTGAAGTGGTTACGCCACTCAAGGCGATGGTCACGGCCAGTGAGCAAATTCAATCGCGCTCGTTTGATGTTTCTCTCAATGTCACCAGTGATAATGAAATGGGTATTCTCACCAGAACCTTCAACAATATGGCGGCTGATCTGGGTAAACTCTACCGAGGTTTGGAACAAGCGGTGAATGAGAAGACGCACAAACTGCAACACGCCAATCAGTCTCTTCAGGTGCTGTACCATTCTTCTCAAGAGCTGACGGCATCACGCATCAGCCAAGAGAACTTCCAAGCGATTTTGAGACACATTGTGAGTATCGAAGGCATTGTGTCCGCCAAATTAGAGATTGAAGAGATCGGCGAGCGTAACTTGGTGCTCACTGAAGGTCCTAAATGCGTCGGGCGTTGTAATCAAAAAGCGTTAACGCTCGATGGGCAACACTTAGGGTATTTGCATTGGTGCAGCGGTTTGCCGTGCCCAGATCAAGCGTTGATCGACAACTTCGTGCAAATCCTATCGCGCGCGGTTTACTACAATCAGGCGCAAAGACAAGCAGAACAGCTGCTTTTGATGGAAGAACGAGCAACGATTGCGCGTGAGTTACATGATTCGTTGGCACAATCTCTTTCTTACCTCAAGATTCAGGTATCATTGCTCAAACGCAGCGTCGCGAAGTTGAACGATGAGCCTCAGTTAGCGCGCACCAATCAAGTGATTGCGGAATTAGATACTGGGCTGTCGTCGGCATATACCCAATTACGTGAACTGCTGACGACTTTCCGACTCACGATTAAAGAAGGCACCTTTGGTCAAGCGCTACAAGAAATGGTGGTGCAACTAGGGGATCAAACGGAAGCGGAGATTCATTTAACCAATGATCTTTCGTCGGTGGAACTGGACGCTCACCAACAAGTGCATTTGTTGCAATTGATTCGTGAAGCCACCATCAACGCCATTAAACACGCCAAAGCCGCCAACATTCGGATCGAATGTTGTGAAGAAGGGGAGTGGGTCACGGTATCCGTGAGTGATGATGGGGTAGGGTTTGATCAGTGTAACCAGAAATTGAATCACTACGGCATGTCCATCATGCAAGAGCGAGCGGCGCGTTTGAACGGATCGTTATCGGTCACCGCATCGCCACAGAGTGGTTGTGCTGTAGTGCTAAAATATCAACGTATTAAGGAAACACGAATTTGACGGTGTGTAGAGTAATGTTGGTGGACGATCATCCCCTGATGCGTCGTGGCATTAACCAACTATTGAGCTTCGAAGAGCAATTTGAAGTAGTCGCAGAAGCAAGCAATGGCACAGAGGCTGTTGCCAAAGCGCATGAAAACGAACTAGACCTCATCTTGTTGGATCTCAACATGAAAGGCATGTCTGGTTTGGATACCTTAAAAGCATTGCGAGCGGATGGCTGTGAAGCAAGTATCGTTATCTTGACCGTTTCAGATAGCCCCGCTGACATCGAAGCCATCGTAAAAGCCGGTGCGGATGGTTACCTTTTGAAAGATACCGAGCCCGATGAGCTGGTGGAGTTGCTTGAGAAAGCGCATTTGGGCGACAAAGCCTACAGCAGCGTTGTCGCGAAATATCTGCTTCAGCGTGAAGAAAATACAGATGTCTTCGATGAGCTGACCGATCGCGAGCGTCAGATCTTGCAAGAAGTGGCGCGTGGTTTTCGCAACAAGCAGATCGCAGACCGATTGTTTATCTCTGAATCGACGGTCAAAGTGCACATGAAGAGCTTGTTGAAAAAACTCAAAGTGCCTTCGCGCACCGCGGCGACAGTGCTGTTTCTTGAACGCTATGGTGAACTAAAGTAACGCAACATGCTTGGTCGATGTTGACGTTTATTGGGCTTTATTTTGCTCATCAGGTTAACTAAGACTTAAGTCCAAGAGATCTCTTTGCCTCATACCGCTACTATGATACCAAGCAGTAACAATAGCGGTAGATGAGAGGGATCACATGGAAGCGGGTTTATACATGCTTGAAAAAGCCATACTGTTGCTAGGCATACTTTTTGTGCTAACAGGCGTTATTCAGTATGGAAAACGCAGCCAAGATTGGCGAGGAATTGCAACGATGTTCTACAAACGCATTCCGATGTCGATCAGTGAGTTTAAATGGTATCGCCTTGGCATTGGTTTGTGTCTGTTTGCGGTGGTCATGCGTTTTGGCCTAATGATCATTTTCCCTGTCTACACTCTTTAATACATTCTCAATCAAAAGCGCCTAATTCGTTGGGCGCTTTCTCTTTTTGTATGGAAAACGAACAAAAGTTAAACGCTTTTCCTTAACTAATTCTTATTTAAAAGATTTTTGTTACCGAGGCCATAGAAAATCGTTCCCACCCTAGAAGTTATTTCGTATTCTCGTTAAATAACGTTCATACTTATAGCGAACAACAATAATAAATACGTCAGTTTCCGTACGTCATTTAGTATCTATCTGTTAAACTTGTTGCAGTGGAATACCTGTCAAAAGGGTGGTTGAATGTCTTTTCCTGTACTCATCTGTGATGACTCAGCGCTTGCTCGAAAGCAAATGGCTCGCTCACTACCTGCTTCTTTGAATGCGGATATTACATTCGCAGTGCATGGTCTTAACGCGTTAGAAGAACTGAGCCAAAAACAATTTAAATTAATGTTCCTTGATCTCACCATGCCGGAGTTGGACGGCTTTGGAACATTAGAAGAAATGCGAAAACGTGGCGACAATACGCCCGTTATCGTTGTCTCCGGCGATATCCAACCCAAAGCGAAAGAACGCGTTTTCGCGTTGGGAGCCAAGGCATTTATTCAAAAGCCGATTGGCCAAGATGAACTGAAAGCCACACTCAGAGAATTAGTTGAGCCAGCTTCGGTTCCTCAAGTTGTGACGCCTAGAACCATCGAATTGCCAATTTTGCGCCGCCGTGACATCTATATGGAAGTGGCGAACGTTTCCATTGGTCGCGCTGCAGATGCGTTGGCAAGGCATTTTGATGTGTTTGTAAACCTGCCGCTACCGAACGTGAATATCTTTGAGCTCAGCGAGCTGCACATGGCACTGCGCGATTTGGCGGAAAGTGACAACGTTTCCGGTGTATGCCAAGGTTTCAGTGGCGAAGGGATTGCGGGAGAGGCACTCGTCTTGCTCAGCGATTCCAGTGTTGCCGACCTGAAAAAACTGATGAAAGTACCGGCAGACAGCGAAGAACTGGAAGAGCTCGAGCTTCTTATGGACGTTTCCAATATCTTAGTTGGGTCTTTCCTCAATGGCTTAGGGCAGCAAGCGGAAGTGCGTTTTTTCCAAAGCTCTCCTGTCTTGCTAGGTCAGCACATTTCAATTGATTCTGTGATTGAAAATACTACCGGTTCGTTTACCAAAACCATGACGTTTGAAGTGAGTTATACCATTGAAAATACGTCGATTCGTTGTGACTTACTGTTTATGTTTGTTGATGAGTCACTGCCGTTGTTAGACAACAAACTCGCCTATCTGATGGAGGACTTCTAATGCTTAATCTTCCTGCAGAATTTGAACAGTTCCACTGGATGGTGGACATGGTACAAAACGTCGACATGGGGTTGATCGTGTTGGATACCGATTACAATGTGCAAGTGTGGAATGGATTTATGACGCATCACAGTGGCAAACAAGCGCACGACGCCATAGGCAAATCGATCTTTGAACTCTTTCCAGAGATCCCCCAAGAGTGGTTTAAATTAAAAACCAAGCCAGTGTACAACTTGGGTTGTCGTAGCTTTATCACCTGGCGTCAGCGCCCGTATCTGTTTCGCTGCCGCAACGTTCGCCCAGTGACACAGCAAGCGGAGTTCATGTATCAAAACGTGACTCTTAACCCGATGCGCACACCCACAGGGCAAGTGAAATCACTGTTTCTCTCCATACAAGATGCCACCGCAGAAGCGATCATGGCGCAGCAACATCAATAGCATTTTGTTGCGTAGTTTGTGCAAACTCTCTTTTAAGCCAAGGTTTTCCTTGGCTTTTTCGTCTATAGTCATCGTAGAGATTTCAGTAACGCGCAAAATAAGGTATCTGCCATGGATTTACGCAAAGCACTGTATACCGCAAAGCAAGTAAGAGAAGGGGAAGTGGGCGCTGCCGCCAACGCGGGCGTGACACTCTATGAGCTGATGGAAAGGGCAGGGCGCGCCACATTCGCTGTGATTCTTAACTATTATCCAGAGGTATCACGCTTATGTGTGGTGTGTGGCAAGGGAAATAATGGCGGTGATGGCTATGTGGTTGCTCGGTTAGCTCTGCAGCAAGGTTTGCATGTGGTGCTGATTCAAAGTGGTGATGCAGAGAGTTTAAGCGGAGAAGCCAAACAAGCACAGCAAGCGTGGCGAGATGCTGGAGGAGAGATATCTGACACCACCAGCCTCAACGCGGCACTTTCAGACTGCGATTTGGTGGTGGATGCTCTGCTGGGTACAGGCCTAGCAGGCGCTGTTCGTGAAGAGATGGCTAAGGTCATAGACATGGTCAACCTCGCGGGAAAACCGATTGTGTCAGTGGATATTCCGTCCGGGCTTTGTGCTGATACTGGCCAAGCGCTTCCTGACGCGATTCATGCCGATCACACCGTCACCTTCATTGGCACCAAGCAAGGGCTCGTCACGGGAAAAGCGAGAGCCTTTTGCGGATTGATACATTTTGCTGATCTTGGCGTCGGTGCTGAATTTTCCAAATTAGTCCCGAGTTTCAAGATGACGATTGAGCGTGATGAGATTGCTCAATGGCGACTTACCAGAGACCGCTGCGCTCATAAAGGTGACCATGGACGTGTTGTGTTGCTCGGGGGCAACCGCGGCATGTCTGGGGCAATCTCATTAGCGGCAACGGCTTGCGCGCGCAGTGGCGCAGGTTTAATGGCCGCGCTGACGCATCCAGAATCCGCATTGCCGCTGCAAATCCATTGCCCTGAAGTGATGACGCTGGGCTATAACGAAGACAAGAAAGAGCTCGAAAAGAAACTCGATTGGGCCGATGTACTCGTGGTTGGGCCGGGTTTAGGAACCGATGAATGGGCAAAAAAACGTTGGAACGACATTGCCAATTACCAAGGCCCAATGGTGTTAGATGCCGATGGTTTGAACTGGCTTGCGCGCTACCCAAACCACAATGATCAGCGCATTATTACCCCGCATCCGGGAGAAGCCGCAAGGTTGCTAGGCTGTAGCGTCAATGAAGTTGAAGCCGATCGATTTGCCGCGATTTCAGTGCTGCAAAGCCAATACGGAGGCGTGGTAGTCCTTAAGGGGGCAGGAACCCTGATTTGCGATGGTACACAGACTTTCGTGTGTAACGCTGGCAACCCTGGCATGGCTACTGGGGGAATGGGCGATGTGCTTTCCGGTGTGATCGGTGCGTTATTAGCCCAGAAGCTGCCATTATTGAGAGCCGCATCGCTAGGCGTGCTTTTACACAGTTGTGCGGCGGATATTTGTGCGACGGAAAAAGGGGAGATAGGTTTACTGGCTTCCGACTTGTTCGACAAAATCCGTCAGTTGCTGAACGCTGATTGAACCTATCCCGCTGCAACGTATCCTGCTACATTGTGACGGCTTATGTTTCAACGAGTTTACCCCATTTGTCTCTGCGTTAAGGTGAGGCAGAGACAAATGAGGATACGCTCAAACCATCCACGATGGTGGTTTGAGCACATTGAACAGGCAGAAAGTTCTGCCGCTTGGAACGAAAACGGCTTAGAACGAGAACTTCACGCCAGCACTCACTGAGGTGGCGTGCTCATCATTCGGCAGCATCTGATAAGTGACAGCGGCATCTAGCGTTAAGCGTTGATCAAACGGAGAGGCTAAGCTCACCCCTGCACTTGCATATGGTTTAAAGCTGTCATCCGTGGTGGTTTTTTCCGCAGACGTCACCGTGTCCCACTTCGTCAACTCCGATTCAATGTAACTTGCCCCAGCTTTTCCGTAGATACTGAGCGCGCCAAGATGTTGATCGACCCTTAAGCCCACGCCGTACGCGTTATAAGTTTGTACAAAATCTTTCGAGTTGGCCGCCACACTGTTGTTTACCGTCTCTACCTTTTTATAACTCACGTCAGCGGAAAGAAAATCAGTAATGCGGTGGTTGTAGCCGACTTGGAAAAAGTAAGCGAGTTCTTCCTCGTTGCCGTTGCTTACCATCGTTGCCCCCACGTTGGTGTACATGGAGCCCATTTCCCCTTTTGCGTATGCCGCAGCAGGAAGCGTAGTCACGAATGCAAGAGTGATTAAAGAGAGTTTTTTCATTATCGACACTGCCTTTGTTGTTCATTTGCCGAGCGGCAAACGTGTTCCTTGTTTATTCCTTAATACCTTACTAAGCAAAAAACAGTCCGCTTTTCATAGTAAAAGTTTAGGCGGGTTAACAAAAAAGTGAGAAGGTTGATCGGCAGCGACCACCTTGTTTAGGTCACATCTTGAGAAAAAAACGGACATGGGTGAGCAAATAGCCAAAGCATTGCGCAAGCGTTTGCGAACGATTTCTTTACTAACGGCATGAATTAAAAGATAAAAAAGAAACTAAGGGGAAAATCGAGGGGAGTGGGTATGGAATCTCTGCGATGGTAGCACAAAAAAATTTAAAAAATCAGACTTGTCGAAAAAAAATCGCGACCTATAATGCTGAAAACCGGAGCGTCTGCCAACGCTCCGGTTTTTTTGTGTCCGAAGAACAGTAACCTCGTCTGCCAACTTGGTTACTACGCACTCTGCGATGACACATACAAGTTATGAATCAAGGAATTACACAATGCGTATCGAACAAGAACTTAAGTTAGGTTTTAAAGATGTCCTGTTTCGCCCGAAACGTTCTATCCTGAAAAGCCGTTCTCAAGTAAATTTAACCCGCGAGTTTACATTCAAACATAGTGGTCGTCAATGGTCTGGCGTCCCTGTCATTGCCGCCAATATGGACTCTGTGGGCAGCTTCGACATGGCGAAAGCACTTTCTCAGCATGGTGTAATGACCGCCATCCACAAACACTACACCGTTCAAGATTGGGCCGATTTCGTCAAAGACGCTGACAGCGAAACCTTGAACAAAGTAATGGTTTCAACCGGCACATCGGAAGCTGATTTCCAAAAAACCAAAGATGTCATGGCGCTTTCCGATGAGCTGATTTTCATCTGTATCGATATCGCCAACGGCTATTCAGAGCACCTAGTACAATACGTTCAGCAAGTTCGCGCCGCGTTCCCAGACAAAGTGATCTCAGCAGGTAACGTCGTCACTGGCGATATGGTAGAAGAGCTGATCCTTGCTGGTGCAGACATTGTTAAAGTGGGCATTGGCCCTGGCTCTGTGTGTACTACTCGCGTGAAAACAGGCGTTGGTTACCCTCAGCTTTCTGCCATCATCGAGTGTGCCGATGCCGCGCACGGTCTTGGTGGCCGTATTATCGGTGACGGTGGCTGTGCGTGTGCAGGCGATGTAGCGAAAGCCTTCGGCGGTGGTGCAGATTTCGTGATGCTAGGCGGCATGCTCGCTGGTCACGAAGAATCAGGCGGTGAAATCGTTCTAAAAGACGGCGAGAGCTACATGAAGTTCTACGGCATGTCTTCAAAGAGCGCGATGGACAAGCACTCTGGCGGCGTTGCAGGCTACCGCGCAGCGGAAGGAAAAACCGTACTATTGCCATACCGCGGCAGTGTCCACAGCACCATTCAAGACATCCTTGGCGGCGTGCGCTCAACTTGTACCTACGTAGGCGCGGCAGAGCTTCGCGAGCTCACCAAACGCACTACGTTCATCCGCGTTCTTGAGCAAGAGAACAACGTGTTTGGTAAAGAGAAGTAAGCCGATACTTCAAAAATTACAAACTATCTAGAGCCGCTTTTTGCGGCTCTTTTTTTACGACAACAAGGGTAAATGGCGACAGATGCTAGGGTAATACCGAGTTTGTTCTTCAATATGTAGCAAAACAGCGTGTAGCTCTCTTCAAACAAAGTACCTGAGGTTGGCTTAATGATTGGGGCGGTTTTTTCTGGTCTTCGTTAATGTATAGCCCAGAGTTGCGCTACTTGGCTTACTTTTTGAGTCTAAATATCTGTGCCTAAATGCAGAACACTGGTCTGTCAAAAGAAGGGAACTCGGTACCGTTTGAGCAATTGCAAACTGACAGCAGCAACTATACCGAGTCACATCACTTGTCGTCATTCTCGCGCACGCGGGAATCCATTCCTCCGCGCCTACCGTATGAAGCGTTTACAGGTACACTTACCGCAAAATAGAGCAAACCGACAGCAAAACGTAGACACCGCCTTAAAACGAGCTAACTCAGAGTTGAGTGTCGATACACTCGGCTTGCCACGATTCCAGGGCGATTCATCAACAAACACCAAGTCCCCTGACATCCTTTTACTGCGGAAATCGGAATACATTTTAGAAGAGAACGCAGATGCGACAGGGTTGCCCATCGCTTGTACCATATGGCGAAACTTCTGAATGACCACATCACCATTCACTAATGTGCAGCCATAGTGTGAATACCATAGGGCAATGATGTCAGACAAACGGCGGCTATCAGGTTTGCTCCCCATCCACGGTTTATCATCCACCTCTTTCATTAAGTGAAGTTCATACGTAGTCGCTTCACCTTTAGTTGCAAACTTCTTGCGAATACGTTTATCAGTGCGACCGTTTGGGTAGCACTCACAGAGCCATGGTTTCTTACTGCCGTCTTTAAGGTTTCGTATCGTCATAGGGATATAAATTGGCATGTTTTTATACACAGTATTTCGGTGTTGTGGATTTTGCAATGTTTAAGCCGATAGTGGACGAACAAGAATGAGTACGCTCCACATCTCAAAGCGTCGACTATGGATTGACCAACTCACAAATTACTGATAAATCAGAACTAGCAGTATGTGTTATGTGCCGAGGTGAGTATGCTTGTTTGTGCCTATAGGGAAGACGGTTCAGATTGTACAACAGAAATGTATGAATACGATCCGGGTAAGTATCGAGGACTAATTGATTGCAAAGTTTGTGGAGAAAAAGCTTGGTTTGTGAAGGGCTACAAAACAGAAAAAATCGACCGTATGGCTTGTTTTGGTGCTCGTCATGCTACGGGTTGTGACGCATCGACGGTGTTAATGAAACCTGATGGTGAAGATGAATCTGCTGGAGAAGGGGATTTATCTTCTGATATTCGCGTTGATCTAGATAAAGCCAACAACAACTCACTGTATGTATCTCAAGACAACGGCAAGCACGGTGAAGAAGAATCAACACGAGTAACAGCAAGACCTGCATCTGGAGTTGGTTCTGGCTCAGGTTTCCCACTAAACAAATCGTTGAGGGCGTTGTTAACAAACCTCTGCCGTAACCCGAATTATGCGGATAAGGGACAGACGATTAACATTGTGACGGATGGCGGAAGAGAAATTATTAAAGGTCAACTCTCAGACTTCTTAGTTCCTATATCAGAGGCAAGTGATAAGCACACAGGAAAGGAATATATATTTTGGGGTCCAATAAACAACTTGAATATAGATAAGAATGGAGTCCTTTGGCTGAACTATGGTGACTACAGAACGGAACCCAGCATAAGTCTTAGACCAGAGTTAAAAGATCAGCTACTGAGAAACTTTAAGATTAAAGATGTTGGTGAGCTCGATGGCTCGGACGTGATAGTTGTTGGTCACGTTGGCATATCTCCCAATAATAAAGCTATCATTTCAACTGGCTTCACGAAGTATTTGTCATTTCGGAAAATGAATGTGTTAAATGAAAGTTAGCAAGAAAAACTTGAAAACTATATGTTCTCAAGCCTTACATGCAGCTCAAAATCTGTAGCCGCTCTTTGGAGATAAAGTGTTTACGTATTTGTTTACCAGTACTGCCTTGTTGTGGTAGGCATTCACAAAGCAAGCGCTTTTTACTGCGGTCTTTAAATTTCCGAATAGACATAATGGGATAACGCATTGTGTTTGTGATCACTTTAAGTACGTCACTACCGTCGAAACAATGCTTTACTTCATGGTTTCACTAAAAAAGATGGAATATGATCAGTGACAAACTTTGGTTAAGATAATAGCAATGATATTTCAGATAAATAAAGTAACTCTAGATGGAGTCGAGTACGAGTTAGCTCAACCTACCACCGGTAGAAAAAACTTGATTAGTGTCATGACTGGGAAAAATGGAGCTGGTAAAAGTCGCATTTTGGAGTTTATAGCATCAAATTTTCTCGTAAGTGACAATTTTTTAATGGAGCATCCCGAAAACTGGAGTAAGCGTTTCAATGCAATAACTTTGGATTACAGTAACAACCAAGTCCAATATCAAACAGGTACTACGGAATGTTCTATGCAAAGGATAGAAGCAAGAATGGCCAGTGTGTTTAAAACTCCGGAGTATATAGAAAATCGCCATGATGTCTTTCCGAGAAAGTTGATTTGTTTGTCTACGAGCCCATTTGATCGTTTCCCTTTGAACTCTTCTAAAACTGCACATTCAAACAGCATTTACTCATATATCGGAATGAAAAATAGTAAGCGAAGTAGTTCAGTTGTATCACTAATATCTAATGTGCTAGATAGTATGTTTAAAGTTCCAGAAAACATTGAGAGTAATGTAGAAGTAATAAAAAAAACACTTTCTTACCTCGGTTATGGAAACAGGATTCTAGTATCGTATCGTTCCAACTTCAAACTAGATTTTAACAACTTATCCAGAGCAAATGTATCGGAGATGCTAAAAAAGAAAGATACACCATTATTCGATAAGTACCTCATTAATGAAAGGGGATGGGAGCAGTCTATAGATGATATCTACAGAAATATAAAAACGTTAACTTCTTCAAGTAATAAATGGAAGACAACTTATAGTGTTCCGATAAATCTATCAAAAACAAACTTACTTGAAGATAGTTATATTAAAGCTATACAAGTTTTATCCCAAAATAATTTATTTTCTATCAAAAGTCTTAAGCTATCTCGTGCGGATGATAATCGGAAGTTTGTTGATTTTACGAGTGCGAGTTCTGGGGAGCAATGTTTAGCACTAATGTTGTTAGGTATAGCAAGTCAAATAGAAGATGGCTCTCTCATCTGTATTGATGAGCCAGAAATAAGTTTGCACCCCGAGTGGCAGGAAGAGTTTATTCCATTACTAGAGAGCTTATTTTCTAACTATACAGGTTGTCATTTTTTAATTGCAACACACTCCCCATTATTGATTTCAAAGTTAACCGGAAGTAATTGTTATATTCTAGACTTAGATGAAAATAAACTATTTAATACTTTAGAACGATATAATTACTCTTCTGATTATAAGTTGGCTACATTGTTTAAGTCGCCAGGTTTCAAGAATGAGTATTTAATCAATGAAAGTTTGGATATTTTAAACACTCTTTCTAAACCTGGAGATATCGGAAGAGAAGTTTTAGATAGGTCTATGACTTTAATATCATTGAAAGAAAAGTTAGAAGATGAAGATCCTGTTTATTCTTTAATTACAACAATTGAAAGAGTCTTAGAGGCTATTAATAATGATTGAAATTCCGATCGAGTATAATAATGAAGAATCTAGAATAGTTGAAGGGTTTAAAGCGAGGGATAATAAAAGTAGCACAGATTGGAACAGCGAAGAATTTACTGAAATAAAGGCTAATATAAAGGCTAATTATAAATCCGTACAAGAATATAAGTGTCCATACTGTGCAGTTACTTACCCAGTGACTCATGGTATGGCTTGGGATATCGAACATATAATCTCTAAAGATAATAAGGTTCAGTTTATGTTTGAACCTAGGAACTTGTGCGTAGCGTGTAAAGATTGCAATGGCGCAAAGAGTTCAAAAAACGTTCTAGAAAACCCTAATCGCCGGCGTTTTCCAACTAATAGTAGAGATTATAAAATTGTTCATCCTCACTTTGACATTTATGGAGAGCACATAAACGCTGTCGTACCGGGAAGTTTTTATAGGCCATTAACCAATAAAGGAGAGTTTACTATAATAACTTGTCGATTGTTAAGGTTTTACGGTGTAGTGCAAAGAGAGCAACCTGATCAAGAAATAGATGATTTAGCTAAAGCTCTAATTGGAAGTGAAGGCATTGTTCGAAATGTTATACAAAACGAATTAGTAAGAAGAATAACAGAAAGTAGAAATGAAGCTCCTTAATGGAGCTTCATTGATGTTTATATATCCTCGTCTTCTTCTTTATGTTCTTTCCGAGTATGCAATTCATTAATAAAAGTTACGTTTGCTTTCATAACACTAAATATTGCTTCAGACTGTAACCAAAACAAAGTTATCATAGTTGGTGCTAATAAATACCCTGCTTCTTTAATTACAAATACATACGAGATGCTTTCAAACAAAGCCTTTCCGAGGTAAATTGCTATAATAACAATAGATACAGAAGCAGATTTTAGTACACTAGCAACAATGAACTCTAAACGTTTTAGTTTGGACTTAGCCTCTGAAAAATCAGCAATTTCTAGTTTTTCTTGATCTCTTATTTTATCTAAAGCGTCTGGATAAAGGTATGCTATCCAAATAGCCATAAGAGTAAATACCATAGTAGAAACTACTAGCATATTACTGAAGAAATCCTTAGAACTATCGTAGGATACAACGACATTGAAATATCTGAATGTAAAGTAAAACAATACAAAAATAACTGAATATTTAAAGATGTATTGTACCATATTACGCTCTTCTCGGGGGGTGATTTTTCTCTTTTACGAGAGGGTTCAAATAGCGATTTAAGTTGCCAGCTATCGAGGAGTATAACATGTCTGCGGGCAGATATGAGTCTGCTACACCATCTATACGAATCTCTTCCCTCAAGCGATATTTATCAACCCAAAATGTCCCTGTGTCCGTTACAAAACCAACATTATTCCACTCGCTGGTTTTACGCTGATCTTTGGCATACTGTTCAATAATCTCCTTCACTTCTTTGGGAGTTGGCTTAGCTTCAGAGCGAACTTCTATTTTCTTGGTTTTTAAGCCAGCGCTACCTTTCGCAGCTACAGGGAACAATTTGTTGAAATCATTGACCCAATGGGAGCGATTGTCTTTACCCGAAACTAAAATAGTGTCTCTTGTTACAATGTGTGTGATTCGACTTACCAGTTTTTGGAAACTTGCTCCTCTTGAATCTAGACTTTTAGTTTTAAGATTGAAACGATATAGACATTTAGTTTCTTTGTCGGCCGAATGAGTTAGAACTGTATGCCCGTCATTTGACATTTTTATACGACCGTCATGCTTTACACGATTTGTAATCGCACAGCGAACAAATTCTCTAAATAAGTCAGCATCGCATAGAGAGTGTTCAAACTTAATCGAAACAACGGTATTGTATTCAGGAATAATCCAGTAGTAGCAAGGTCTGCCCCAAATTACGTTTTTACCTTTGTGGTTAGAGCTAGTTTTTACAATTTTCTTAGACCCAGTGGTCTCATTTTCTTCTACACCAAGCATGGTGCCTGAACTGTGCTGATCAGACTTCCAAAGAACAAGTAAAAAGTGTCCAGTCTTTGGGTCTTTGTAAAGGTGTTTACAATATACTCTGGATTTATTGTCTCTAGTCTTGGTTGGATCCCATGGAATAGTTGCAGCAAGGGAACGCCCGTCGACCCACTTTAGGATGTGGTCAAAAGTTTCTCCTAGCCCCAACGCCAAACATTCGTCTTTGCTGTATTGATAAAGACCGCATTGCTCAACCGTGAAGTATGTCATATAGCCTTGTGAAAACATGTCGAACCTTTTTTGATGATTTAATTATTATTAAAATTAATACTTGTTATTCTTTTCTTAATGTCACCGCTACGCGGCCAATTACTTTTATATCTTGTTCTGATACTTCAACCGTCGAGTTGCCAAACACGACTGCTAACTTGTTTGGTAATCGTTGAACGTGGTTGATGGACAGACGCCCATTCATATCAACCAAGTACGTGCCGCCTACTGCTTGGTAAATAGACTTTCTTCCCACATATTGGGCTGGTCGAGTTGGGTGCTGGTGTACTTCCATATACGGTTAATAATTCCAAACTAAAACAGCGTTGTGAGTTGAAACACGAACGCCAACTCTTAAATATTCAATGAGTTGGAAGGATATCATTATGCTTTCATATCAAATAGTATTTATTGCGTCTTTTATGACTTATGAGACGTTTTCTCTGGCTTAAGCCGTCGTGGATTAATGAGCCCCAAAAACGAGATGTGTTCAGATGAATCTGACAATAAAGCCACCGCCGAGTTTATAAATCTAAGTTCTCTTTAACTCGCAAACGGTTTTTGTTATCGCGATTGGCGATAACTTGCGCGTGGTCGTCTATCGAGTCGAGTGTTTTTGCTAAGCGATCGTACATCACCACATTGACTGTCGCTGCGAGATTCATGCAGCCGTGAGTGGGGATATAAACAACATGATGTGCTTTGTCGACCACCTCTTGTGGCAGTGAACCATCTTCCGGGCCAAACAGATAAATGGCTTTTTCAGGATGGGCAAAATGCGGCAGCGCAGTGGCGCCGACCACCAACTCGACACAAACAATCTCGACATCGCCGTCAAGGCTGGCAGTGAGGTCTTCCATCTCCACTAAATCAATCCGCTCATGACTATTTTGTGTATCGGTCTGAAACCTTGCCGCTCGGCTATAACGGGTGCCGTTGTAGCGCACCTGAGTGGCGTTGTAGCAACCTGCTGCGCGCATCACTGCGCCGACATTGGTGGGGCTTTTGGGATTGTGCAGTCCAATTATGACTGTTGGCTCAGTTGTCATCGCTGTCTTTCTACTTCTGTATTGCTATCGTTGAGCTGGGTGCTCACAAAGGGCGGGATTATCGCTCTAACAGGGCCGGAGTGCTAGTGATGAATGCACTTCAGGGGAGATTCTCGGTGGGGCAGTGAAAGCGTCGTGGCGAGTTTGCCTTCATTCAACTGAAAGCGGTACAACAGCCATTTGGTCAAGATAAGTAATGTGATACCTCGAAAATCATACACCATTACCATTAAGAGCCGCTTTTGCGGCTCTTGTCTTAAGCATTACAAATGAAACTCGCCCATGCGCTCTGGCTGGTAAGTTACTTCGAGAATTTCGATGGTTTTTTCTGCGCCGCCGGGCATTGGCCATGTGAGCTGCTGGCCGACAGAAAGGCCAAGCAACGCGCTGCCAACTGGGGCAAAAATAGAAACGTCATCTGGGTTACGAACTTGGTCTGGATAGACCAATGTTTTCTCCATGACTTTGTCACTGCCGACAAACGTAAAACGCACCGTTGAGTTCATGGTAACGATGTTGTCGGGCATCTGTTGTGGCGCGAGCACGTTGGCTCTATCTAACTCATTTTCCAGCTTCTCCAATTCTGGTGATAAGTTCGCCATCTTTTCAAGAAGTGCGCTAATACGATCCATGTCTAGCGTTGATACGCAGATCGATTCAGTGTTGGACATTTTATTCCTCCTAAACGCAATACCGCCCCAACAAAAGTCAGGGCGGCATAGAAAAATCCAGATTGTTGTGCTGCTCAATGGGAGTAACACAAATTTGTCGTGCCATTCTAATCAATATGAATGAAGTTTTCTATGTTTCGATTGTTTTCATACATGAAAGTGGGAGGTGCTGGGGCAAAACAAGTTGAGTTAACAGTGTGATCCCCCTTCCTACTTGAAGCTGTCGCGGTGTTGGCTTCGTTCCTTCCCGCTAATCACATAGCCTGCCTATGCTCATGGTGATGAACGCACTTGCCGCCTACCTGCAACTCCAAGTATTTTGGTATTAATAAAATTAAAGGTTTCATCGGCTGCCGTGCGATACTCTGCGCTCAATAGCGGGTAAACAGAAACGAGAAAAAGATGAAGATTGATTTCACGACAGGTCCTTTAGATGAAGGTAAGCAGCGTCAACTTAGTGCTGGGTTTGAATCTCACAGCGAAACGCAATTGGCACCGCCTTACCAAAAAGAACGTTTTAACTGGACGGTGGAAGATGAGCACGGCAACCTCATCGCGGCGTTAACGGCGAACTTACTCTGGGATTGGCTCTACATTGATGAGCTTTGGGTTGATGAGGCATGCCGAGGCACGGGAATGGGCAAAAAGCTGATGGCTCAAGCAGAAGAGTACGCGAAACAACATTCGCTATCTGGCTTGTGGCTCTGGACACAAAGTTGGCAGGCTCCGCAGTTTTATCAAAGCTTGGGATTTGAAGAATTCACACGCTTTGAAGATTTCCCAGCGGGGCATAGCCGAATTGGTTTAAGGAAGCCTTTGGCAAAGCGCTCATAAGAGCCCTTACAGTTGAGTTAAAAGGCACGACGTTAAGCTACGAAGTGCCTTTTTGCTTTTTGATTGGCTTAGGAAGAGAAAAACGAGCGGCGAAATTCACTGACTTGCTGTTGGTAGTAATTTTGCCAGTCAGATTCTGGCCATTCTGCATGGCTGGTGGCTCTTTGCTTGTTAAGGCGTGATTGCAGCTCAGCAAGGGCGGCTTGGTAGTCTTGTACTTGCTGCTGTTGCTTGGCGACCGTTTGCTCACGAGTTTGAAGGTTGGCACGCTCTTCTTTGGACAGATAAGTTTGCTCCAAAGTTTGGCGAATAGTGGATTGCTCTGCATCGCTGAAATGACTTGGTATGAGCGAAATACCTCGTTCATATTTGGCACTATCGCTCACTAGCCCAAACGATTGTGCGCGGTTTTGCCACTGCACCATCAAACGTTGAAAATTGGCTACAAATTCTTCGGGTTTGCTTTGGCTAAGGGATTCGCTGTCGAGACTGAAATCGTAAAGCGCGAACTCATCGGCAAACAGAATATCTGCCAACTCACCCCAAATCTCCCTCGCTTGTGCTTTAAGTTGTTCGATTCGAGCGCTTAAGGCTTGCTGTTCGTCAAATTGCAGATCGCCTAAATGGCGTTGCCATTGTGCGTTCAATTCTGGGTATTGAGAGAGTAGCGTAAACAATTCTGCCGAGAGATAAGGCGATACCGCCATCAATTGTTCTTCGCATTGTTTCTCTGGTTGGCATTCGCGCCAAAAGGCGTCAAGTTCAGCAATCAATTCTCGACCTTGAGCTTGTTGGAGGCTTTCCGCCAGTAACTCGCTTGACGATGTTTTGTCGGTTTGCTTTCGCGCTGAAACGCTATTTACATTAGTGGCAACCATCGTGTCTGTTGGTTGATGATCAATGTTGTCTACACTCTGAGATGATGTGGCCTCCACTCGTTGAGCAGAAGTGGCGACATTACTCTCGTTACCAGAGAACAGCGTGATAAAACCCATGCCCGCGGCAAGCGCGGACAGGGTGATGACAAAAACAAGGATGATGGTACGCATCATGGCTTGATCACGGTAGAAACCGGGAAGTGGTCTGAAAGGTTATAGTGTTTCCATAAGCTTTCTGCCGTTGAGCGAGGGATGTCTACACGGTTGTTGTTGTCGCCTTTCACAGCGTACTCGTTACTCACCATCACGTAGTCGAGATATTCCACGTTCTCGCCACCAGAGAGAGGCTCGCCTGCAAAATTGTTGATACGAGGATCAAATGTTGATTCGGTGTAGCCTGAGTAGTGCGGTTCAATCGCGCTTAAGTTGGCGATCATCTGCTGATAGTCGCCTGGGAACTTACGCTTATTGACGTTGAAGTCGCCGCTGTATACCACGGTTTCATTGGCCGGAATCTTTAATGACTGAGCGAGGGAGCGCATCTGTTTGAACTGACGCTGGCGGTAGTCGCGCGCAGTATCGGTATCGTATGACGCGGTGTGTGTAGCAAACACATGATAGGCTTCACCGCCTTTAATTACTTCAGCGTAGTTTACCCCTTTATCGGCAAAACAATCGGTACCTGTGCAATCAGGAAAGACAAACTGCGCCTGATTCACAATCGGATAGCGGCTAACAATGATCACGCCGCCGTCATAAATATTAAAGCCATTTTTATCCAACATTTTGGTTTGATAAGGGTACTCTTTGGCCAGTTCACGCAAAAAAGCATCGCGGCCATTGGCAAAAACTTCTTGTAATGCGAGCAAATCATAGCCTTTGACATAGTCTGGGATGAGTTCAAAACGTTCACCAATATGGGACGCAATAGCAGGCAGAGCCCAGATGTTGTAAGTCATGATCTTAAGATGCTGATCGTTGTCATCGACCACCTCATCGACCTTGTTTGGTGTGATGGTGTAGTGAAGATCGTCATAACGAGCGGTGGCCGAGGATTTAAACGCTAACTCCACTTCACGCTCACCAAACGCCAACGTCGGCGAGCGATGAACATTGCGGTCATCTTTAAGAGACAAATTGACGTCGGCTGCGCTAACCCCATATTGAATCGAAGAGTTATACCAGTGCCCCCTCATTACCTGATTGAGGGAAATACTTTCGCCTTTCGGGTTAGAGACCACGGTTTCAAAGCGGTAGGTATGATTGGTTTTCACGCCGTCCCAGCGGTTAAAGCTAAGAACTGATTTGGTTTCCCAAGGGCCAAGAGTTTGCACATGCTGTTGCCACTCATCACCATATTTGAGTAAGTCGTTGCCATCGTGTTTGACTTGAATGGTCAACGGTTGATCAGAGTTGTTCGTAAGGTAAACGTCGGTATCCGCCAGAGCAGGCATTGCGATTAAGCCTGTAAGGATCAGACTCCACTGCGTTATTTTCATCTTTCTTATCCATAAGTTAGGTTAGAGCGATTATTCTTATTTATAAATATTACTCACACGTTAAATATGGATGACAGAAGTGTGTTTGCGGATAAATGTTAAATAATTGTGATCTTTGTTCCTTGGCAAGACAAGCAAATCAGAAGGCCATAAGCATGTCGTTAAGCCCTCTAATTTTCTAAAGGGGATAAGATGAAATGGTTATGATGGCATGGCTCAACGCAGACTCTCACCCGCAATACCGTACAAATTATTCTCCATACCATAGAGTTCTTTGGTGCCAAGTTGGCTAAAGCCGAGCTTTTGCAATAACCCATTGGAGGCTTGGTTGTCTGGTAGAGTGACGGCCAAAATCTGCTCCAACAGATAACGTTCAAAAGCGTTTGCCAATAAGGCTTTAGCCGCTTCTTCAGCGTAGCCTTGGCGCCAATGTTTTTCTAAAAACGCGTAGCCGAGATCTGGGTGTTCCAACTCTGGTCGTTTTAGCACGCCGCACATACCAACAGGCGTGCCACATGCTTTGAGCGCTACCATACTTAAACCAAAACCGTAGTGTTGGTAGCTGGCGATGGGACCGTTGGTGAGGTATTGAATCGCATCTTCGGTGGTGCGCACGTTTTTATCAGCAATATAGCGAATAAACGACGCTTGGTTGAGCAGTTGGATGATGAAATCGCTGTCACTCAGCTCAAAATGGCGAACAATCAAACGCTCGGTTTCACACAATAGCGCCATGTTAATCTTCCTCATTGTTTTTAAATGCGTTGGCACTGTACGCCTTCTTACTAATAGAGAAAAGCAGTTTAGTTCTTACCAATCTTTGACAGAGCGGTACAAACGCCAAGTCGTTTTTCTTATACAATTTCGCTGAATGTTTTAGCGATTTTTGCTCGCTTGTTATCACTGAAATAAATGGATAGACCAATGAAAGCGCGTTTTCTTCTTTTGCTCCTCGTTTTAACGGGCTGCTCTGATATAGTTCAAAGCCACTATGACAATTACCAACAGGCTCAAGCGGATCAACTCTTTGAAAGAGGGTGGCTGCCAGATGTTCTGCCTGTGTCGACCACGCAAATTGAAGTGGCCAATGATCTGGACAACGATACCTCTCAAGGTTCGTTTCTCATTGCAGAGAAAGAAATGGGGCAGTTTCTTAGCCAGTTACAGCCTTTAGAAACCGCAAACCAATATCGGTTTGAGTCGGACAACAGTGTCTGGATTTTTACGCTGAATGAAGCGGGTAAGGTAAGCTACCAACTTAGCGAATACCGCAGTGAGATGAAATAACGAGAACAAGATGAACTACTTTGACAGCCCATTTTCGGGTAAGCCAATCCAAGAGCAAATTACCAATCCTAATATCATCGTTGGGCGGCATAGCTACTACTCTGGCTATTATCATGGCCACGGTTTCGATGATTGCGTGCGTTACCTTAATCCAGAGCGAAATGATGTGGACAAGCTGATCATCGGTAGCTTTTGCTCAGTTGGCTCAGGCGCGGTGTTCATGATGGCAGGAAACCAAGGCCATAGAACGGATTGGGTCAGCACTTTTCCTTTCTTCTACCAACAAAATCCTAACTTTTCAGAAGCGAAAGATGGCTTTGTAAGAGCTGGGGATACGCGCATTGGTCACGATGTATGGATTGGCTCGGAAGCGATGATCATGCCAGGTGTGACGCTTGGAGATGGCGCGATAATCGCCAGTCGCGCGGTGGTGACCAAAGATGTGGCACCTTATGAGGTTGTGGGTTCAAACCCCGCTAAACACATCAAATTCCGCTTTTCTCCCCAAGAGATTGAGATGCTGCAGGAAATGCAATGGTGGCAATGGTCAGATGAACAGCTTGGCCGATGCATGGCCTTGATGTGCTCGGCAGATATTGAAGGTTTGTATTTGTGGTGGAAGCAAAGCCGATAATGGTGCCACTGTGAGCCGATCAAGGATCCTAAAACATGAAAGCTAAGCCCGTGAATGAACAACTCGTAGTGATTGCTTTGCCGTCCTTGATTCATCGTATTGGTGGGGAGCTGACAAAGCACTTGAAAAGCGTGGCGGCGGATCATGGTTGTGAACTTAAGCGCGTTCGTCGATCTCGCCATTGGCAAATTTCTGGTGAAGCTTTGGCACTGCAGGCGTTTTATGATCAAGTAAGGCGCTTGGAAGGGGACTCAGCCAGCTACTTGGTCAAAAAAATGCAATTGGCGTTGGCTTCACACAGCGAGAAGCTGGAACCACTGGAAGACAAATTACAGCGTTTGGTGATGGAAAATCCGGCGATTACCTTGGCGGAGTTGATGTCGCAAACGCACTGCAGCTTATCACAAGCAAGGAGTGCACGCTTTTCTGCTGAGGGTTTGTAAGCTGGGATGACGCGGAGAGGAATAAGAGAAGAGCCACAATGTGTGGCTCTTGTCGTTTTAACCGTTAAGCGCTTTGTGGACGTGGCTTACGACGTTGAGCCGAAGGCTTGCCATTAGCTGGCTTGTTGTTGCCAGTTTTCGCGTTGTTTGGCTTGCCGTGTGTTTTGCCATTTGCGTTGTTCGCAGGTTTCGAGCCTTTTGTATTTGGTCTCTTACCTTTGTTGGCTGAATCATTGTTACCTTCTTTTGGCGCAGAGAACTGACGTTTGGCTTTGCCATTACCATTACCACGGTTCTGCCCTTGAGGTTTGTCTGCCGCTTTCGCCTTTTGGCTGCCTTTGCTGTTCGCCTCACTACCAGTTGCTTCCGCATTCGGAGCTTTCGGTTTCTTTGGCTTCTTCGGTTTTTTCGGCTTAATTGGGCGCGTATCCAGTTTAGATTCTGGTACTGCGTTGGTTGGCGCGTAACCTTCCAGTGCTTTACGAGGTAGCACTTCTTGAATCAAACGCTCAATGGCAAACAGTTCAGGCGCTTCGAGCGCACAGACTAGAGAAATTGCCTTACCCGTTTCACCGGCGCGACCAGTACGGCCAATACGGTGTACATAATCTTCCGCCACTTTTGGAAGCTCAAAGTTCACGACTTGAGGAAGCTGAGGAATATCGATACCGCGCGCGGCGATGTCGGTTGCTACCAATACGCGAACGTCGCCTGATTTAAAATCCGCCAACGCTTTGGTACGAGCACCTTGGCTCTTGTTGCCGTGGATAGCAGCGGCAGTCAGGCCTTGATCGGTAAGGAAAGCCGCGAGGCGGTTTGCGCCATGCTTGGTGCGAGTAAACACCAGTACTTGTCGCCAGTCACCGTCTTCAATCAGCTTTGCAAGCATCGCTGGCTTTTTCTTTACGTCTGCTGGGTAGATGCTCTGCTCTACGGTGCGAGCCGTCGAGTTGGCTGGGTTAACCGATATCTCGATAGGGTTATTCACCAAGCCTTTTGCCAGTTCGCGAATTTCGTCAGAAAACGTGGCTGAGAACAGCAGGTTTTGGCGTTTTGCTGGCAGCAAAGCCAAAATCTTGCGGATATCGCGAATGAAACCCATATCCAACATGCGGTCGGCTTCGTCCAGTACTAGCACTTCAAGCTGATCAAACTTCACCGCATTTTGGCTGTACAAGTCCATCAAGCGGCCTGGTGTTGCCACCAACACATCAGCGCCTTTACGCAGGCGCAGCATTTGTGGGTTGATTTTCACACCACCAAACACCACTGCACTGTTTAAATCCAAATGACGGCTGTACATAAAGACGTTTTCTTGTACTTGCGCGGCTAATTCGCGGGTCGGCGTTAAGATAAGCGCACGAATGTGGTTTGCACGCACACGTGGCCCCTTCGCCAGACGTTCAAGAATAGGCAGCGTGAAGCCCGCAGTTTTACCTGTTCCTGTCTGTGCCGCCGCCATGACATCTTTGCCTTCTAAAATAGCAGGGATGGCCTGCAATTGGATGGGAGAAGGGGTGTCATAGCCTTTTTCCTGAATAGCTTTAAGGATTGGTGCAGACAGACCTAAGGAGGTAAAACCCATGTATGATTCTCTATGTTGGTAAAGTCAGGGCCGACGATTTCGCTATCGGCCAAAAGTGCGACATTCTGAGGCTTTTAAGGGGGGACTTCAACCGATAATTCTCCTTTCTCGAAATCCGTCATTTGGGAATCTTTGTGTGATCAAGCTCTCTTTTCTGTTTTCGTCTTTAATTTCCCCCTTTACCTCAATTTAACTTGAGGTTTTAGGCTGCTCCTTGTTAGTTAAGTGCAAGGAGCAAAATGATGAAAAGTTATGTAGAACACGCCAACATGTCGGTGGTTGATGCGCAGAAAACCATTCATTTCTTAACCAGTGCGATTCCCGAATGGCGAGTACGTGGCGGGGGCAAGCTAGACAACTGGTTTGGCCGCGCGATTGAGTGGTTCCATGTTGGCGATGAACAGAGTTATATCGCCATCAGCACTGGCGGTGAGGGGGATGCCGCGAATTGGACAACGGCTTTCACAGGGGTAAAGCACATTGGCATTGTGGTACCCAATGTGGATGCGGTGGTCGAGCGACTCGCGTTGGCGGGCTACGCGTTAGATCATTGGGGTGGCGATCATCCACATCGCAAGAGCGTTTACTATCTCGAAGATCATGGTTTCCAGTTCGAATTTGTTGAGTACTTTAGTCAGGAAAGTGATCTGAAAAACGATTACACGCTATAACTAAAAATAACCGAAAGGAGAGAAACGTCATGGAGAAGGCAAGGCTGATTCAATTGCAAGCGATTGATCACATTGTGCTGAGGGTGGTGGATCTGCCCAAGATGTTAGCATTTTATTGCGATATTTTAGGCTGTGTTGTTGAGCGTGAAGTGGCCGAGTTTGGCTTAACTCAGTTGCGAGCAGGCAGTGCACTGATCGATCTGGTCACGGTGGACAGCAAGCTTGGGCAACAAGGCGGCAGAGCACCCGAGCAAGAAGGGCGAAATCTGGATCATTTCTGTTTGCAAATCATCCCTAAAGATGAGCAAGAGATTCTCGATTTTCTGACTCTTCACGGGGTGCAGGTGGAAGATTTCGCCAATCGCTATGGCGCACAAGGGTTTGGCCGTTCCATTTATCTCTCCGATCCTGAGGGGAATACGGTTGAGTTAAAACCTCAGAACTCTTGATTCATCTTCTCAAGGCAAGAGAGCAGCAACGCTTGCTGCTCTTCGTCGATATGGCGTGTGAGCTCACGAACCAAATCAAGATGCAATTGATTATGCTGGCGATGAATCACTTGTCCCGCTTCTGTTAGCTTGACGACGATGGCACGTCGATCCTCTGGAAGTGCACAGCGCTCAATCAACTCTGCTTTGACCAGTTTTTCTATCTGCACCGTTAGCGTACCGGTTGTGATGCCAAGCTTTTCTGCCAGTTCCTTCATTCGCAACGCACCGTGACAGCCGAGCACTTCAATGGTGTGAATTTGCGCCAATGAGTAACCGGTTTCTTTCACCACCGATTGCTCCCACGAAGACATCTTGTCGTAGAATTCAGTCAGAGTTTGATTGAGTTTTTCTAAATTTCGCATTACTTGGCCGGTTGCAGTTCCAACGTGAGGTGGTGAATCTTATCAAATTTTTCCAGCATGTGTTTATATTCCTCATACGAGGTTTCGCTGTGATCCACCAAGCTGATGATCGCGCCGTAATGGTGGGCGCTGATTCGCCAAACATGTAAATCGGTCACCGTGGCATAAGGGCTTAACGTTTGGTTAAGCTGTTCGAGATAATTCGATTCAATGCTTTCATCAAGTAAAATAGGTGCGGTCTGTTTCACCAGTCCGAAGGTCCATTTACCGATCACCAGTGCACCGACGATGCCCATCAATGCATCGAGCCAAATCCAACCATAGAACTTCCCAATGATGAGAGCCACAATAGCCAAGATTGAAGTGAGGGCATCCGCCAGTACATGAAGATAAGCGGCACGCAAATTGTGGTCGTGATGGTGCTCATGCTCATGTTCATTTTCGTGGTGATGGTCATGATGATGATCGCCGTGGTCGTGATGATGGTGATCATGCAGCAAGAACATACTGGCGACATTCACTGATAATCCAACCACCGCCACCAAGATCGCTTCATTAAATTGAATACTTTCAGGATTAAATAGGCGGTGAACAGATTCCACCACCATCAGCAACGCGACGATTCCTAAAGCAATCGCGCTGGTAAAGCCACCAAGCACGCTGACTTTACCCGTGCCAAAAGAGAAACGAGCGCTGTGCGCGTGTTTTTCGCATACCGATACGCAAAGAGGGTGATGCAAAAGGCTGCCGCGTGCGTCCCCATGTGCCAACCGTCAGCCAGTAGTGCCATGGAGCCGTAAAGGGTACCTGCAACGATTTCCGCCACCATAGTAAAAAGAGTGAGTAAAAGGACATAAAACGTGCGTTTTTCACCTTGTTGATTGTGTGTGGTAAATCGGTGGCTTTGAGAGCAAGCAGACATAAAAGAAAATCCATTTGTTTGATAGTCAAAATATTTGAAAATCAATTTAGTTTGATTGTCAAAGTAAGTCAACGTTTTGTTGCGCGTAGAAAACGCAACAAGCCACACAGTGTGGCTTGTTGGTCAGGTAACTGGTGGTTGATAGGCAAATTATGCAATAAAGTGCATTTACGATCGCACTCGCATTTATTAATAAATAATCGCCTTTAAAGTGTAGTAACATATTATCTTCAAAATTCATGGAGGATATATTAAATGGAAAGGTGTCCAGCTATCGTAGGTGTCGTTTTTGATGTGAGATCTTGAATATATACTTTTCATTAATGAAATATATTAATTAGAGAGCAATGTAGTACTTTTATATTCAATGTGTTTGATTGAAATTTATTTAAAGTTTATATCAGGAGAATATCTGTGTTTAAAACCTTGATGTATAAGATTAAATAAAAAATCCAACCGTGAACTTAAAACGATTAAGTTAAAGCAAATATATGATATAGCAACATATCAGGCTGTAATTCACACTTCTGATAGGAAGCAATACAGATTTTGGAAAGCTATTTCTGATGGGTGTAAACTATGAGAAATGTTTTGTTTTTGGGTTTTTTATTGATATTTTTGCCGTTTTTTGCAAAAGCGGATATAGAAGATAAAATGTATTCTGACTTGAATGTATCAATTTCAAATTTAGGTGAACGAATTGAGAATTGTAGAAAACTAGCGTTAGAAAATAAGCCAAGTGAAAGAACTAYTTCATACTTAAAAGATAAAC